>NZ_JACJUZ010000024.1:0-64361 GCF_014299995.1 Sphaerospermopsis sp. LEGE 00249
TGACTGGGGACTGGGGACTGGGGACTGGTGACTGGTGACTGGTGACTGGTGACTGGTGACTGGTGACTGGTGACTGGTGACTGGGGACTGGTGACTGGTGACTGGTGACTGGTGACTGGGTAATCAATTTTATTTTTTCAAATTACCAATTACCAATTACCAATTTACGGTAGCCAGAGGGGATGAAAACCAACTAAGGGCAGTTGTTCTGGCTTAATTTCGGGGTTTCCTTGGTCAGTGATAGGTAAAAGAGGCATTAACCACAGACTGCTCGTAGCTATCGGTTCTCCATCATCTGTTTTTAAGGTATTGACTGGTAGGGTGGTGGCCGTATCTCCTACTGGAACTATCTGGTCAAACAAAATAGCCAACCCATCGGGTGCTAAACTCATTTGCACATTTCTTTGGGCGGGGGGTAGCATCAACAATGGTTTTTGTTCTTGGGTTTTGAGGTTAATCGCCACTAAATAAGGTTGTTCTATGTATTGTTCCTGTGATACTAGCTGTGTTAACAAACAGTAAAGGGTGGGTGAGGCAGGATCGAAATTGCAACCGAGAATTGAACCTGTGGTTTTTAATAGTTGTTTCTGCACACCTTGGTTAGTGACTAAGAATAAATCCCGCGTGTAATCAGTATTAAACTTGATCATTGCTGCCTGGGAACCATCTTTAGAGAAAGCTTGAACCAAGCCAAACTGCGGGAGAAAATCTAGGGGTTTAGTTGTATCTCCTTCCAGGGATAAAATTGCTGTTCCTTGTCCTTGGGCAACTGCTACGGCTTTGCTATCTGGTGTAATCAGGAAGTCTCCTCCGGGTTGGCTTTCTAAGCGTTGTGGGGTGGGTTTTTCTCCTGAACTGTCCCTGGGTGCTGACAACTGCCACAGTCCAAAGTCTCCGGGATTATCTCTTTTTCCCCTTTGGACTACTATTGTTTGTCCATCAGGAGAGAGGTCAAATTTGAGGTTTTGATACTCTTTGTTATCTAAAAGTAGGTCAAGTTTACCTGGTGCTTCAGGTTGTTCACCTGGTTCACTAGTAATACCTGTGGTGACTGTATAAATTTGGGCTGAGAGCAATTCTGGATTTTTGGAGGAGCGAGCCGAGAAAAGTATTTTATCTCCGTTGGGAAATGGCTCAAAGTCCATAACAATTAGGTCTTTGGGGGTCAGTACCTTTTTTTGTTCTTGGGTGAGGTTATACAGTACCAATTTTCCCTGTTCTTCTTGATTAGCTCCTATGTAAATTAAGGCTCGATTCCGAGTAGAAAAGCTACCTGTAAAGGCTTGCATGAGCCTGTTTTTGCCTTGTGTTTGGGAAAATTTATCTCTAGCTCCTTCTAGGGAAACTTTATAGTTAGTCCCGTAAGGTGCTGGAGTGACGAGTGTGTAAACCATTCGTCGTCCTGCCCAACTGATTTTACCTGCCAGTGGGGGATCGATTTTTAAATTATCCTCGACGCTTTTGGTGTCCATTGGACGACTAAAGGTGAGGGTGAAAGCTGTGTCTTCAGCGCCGATTTTTTGATTCTGCCAAGTAAAATTGCGAACGACTGGTCTAACTGCATCACCTTGCCAGATCACAAATCCAATCAGCAGACTTAATAACAGCATGAGGGCGATCGCTACCCGATCTAGTGCTTGGATAGATTTATAGGATTTTGTCATTAGTCATTGGTAATTGGTAATTGGTGATGGGTGATTGGTGATTGGTAATTGGTAATCGGTGATGCAATGAAAGGATTTTGGATTTTGGATTATTTTTGTCATCTCCAATCTAAAATCTAAAATCTAAAATCTAAAATTTTCTTTCCCAGTCCCCAATCACCAATCACCAATCACCTATTCCCTAATAACTATATGGATTTTTGGGTTGGGGAATTTCCTTGAGGGAAGTAGCTTTAATAGTTAATCGGCGTTTATTGGCTATGTTTTCTGTGATCATCTGTCCTTCAATTTCTAGCCAAGTATCTGGTGGGTATTTATCGCGGTTTTCTGGAAGTTGAACTGGTAATCCTGCGGGATAGGCATCGGCTGCACAACAAGTAATCACAAATCTGGCTAATATCAAATGATTTTGATCTAATTCTGGGGGATGAATCACAAATCCCTGGACTTTGACTTTTTGCCCTGTATAAGCGTCCGGTTCTGGATAAACGTTAAGTGTGCGTACCCAGTCGATCAGGGTTCGCTCTTCTGGACGAATGGAGGCACGAAAAGCTTGGGGTTGGGCGCGTGTTGCTCCCAATAGTTCAGTTATACCGCGCTCTAGTGCTGTTTGAGAGCTAAATACTTGGGGGGTAATGATAAATCCTAAAACTGCTGTGGTTAACAGCAACCCACTACTCCAACCAGGGGGAAATAGATTTATATGCTGCTGGTTATTGGGTACTTCATACCGCCGACGTTGTTTCCAAAGTTGTAGTCCCTTGAAAAAACCAATAATTAGTAACCCAATAGCACCCAAAATGACTAACCAAAAGAAATCTGGGTGAATCAATAAATTTAGTTCGCCTGTGAACCAGTATTTCAGCATTAAAATTCCCCAAGCTGTAATCGCTAACACATCTAGCCAAGGGAGTAACTGATTTTGGATTTTGGATTTGGGATTTGGGATTGTAGTCATTATTTATTGAGTCATTATGTTAGTTGTAATTTGTCATAGATAACGGAGAATTTACAAAAATTACATGACTGGCTTACATGACGTGCAAATTCAAAATTAAGGTAAATAAAAGTGTTAATTGTCCGGATAAAGCAAATAGATAAAATAGAGCTTTAGGTTTGAAAATTGATAACATCAATCCGACACCTTTGATATCAATCATTGGTCCAAATACTAGAAAAGCTAACAAAGAACCAGTGGTAAAGGTTGAGGCGAAAGATAGGGCGAAGAAAGAATCGACTGTGGAACAAATTGATACTACTGCGGCTAGTACCAACATAGCAAGAATTGAGGTAATTGGACCTGCACCTAGACTGAGGATGAGTTCACGGGGGGCTAATACTTGAATTGCGGCTGCTATTGCACTTCCTACTACCATCACTCCGCCTAATTCCCGTAATTCTTGAACTATATTATCCAATACTAGACGGAGTTTATCTGCAAAAAGTTTATTTGGGGTAGAAGTTGTGATATTTGCCTGGTTTAAATTTCCACCCAGCTTTGTAGATATACCTGCTTTGCCACCAAGAATATAAGTTCCTGATTGTAACAGGGGACTAACCGATGGTTCTTCTTGTAACTGATAACGTTTTCTCTTGGTTTTAGGTTCGGCTTGAGTGGGGGGATTAAATTTCAGATAACGTGCGATCGCCGGTTGCAAGAAAGGACTTAAATCTTTTTGGAAGCTGAAAACAAAACCGATAATTGTAGCGATCGCTAAGGACAATACGACTCTTAACACTACTATTTCTGGTTGATCTCTAAATGCTGTCCAAGTTGCCCAAATCACAATTGGGTTAATTGTCGGTGCTGCTAGTAAAAAGCCTATGGCTACTGGTGTGGGTACTCCTTGCATTAATAATCGCCGTGCCACTGGCACGTTACCGCACTCACACACTGGAAATAAAAAGCCTATCATACTGCCAAATAAAGCCCCCAGCAGGGGATTTGTGGGCATTATATTCACCAATTTGCGCTCATCAATAAAAAATAACAGCAAACTGGAAAATAACACCCCTAGCAGCAAAAAAGGCATGGCCTCGACTAGCAGACTCAGAAATAGGGTGAAACCATTGTTCAGTTGATTGATCATCATGTCGCAGTCAACAGCGGTTGGGAATTTTGGAGTTATGCCTAGTCATTTTATCTAAATCAGGAAGAAACGGGGATCAATCGGGGATCAAATGCAACGTTGTCAGCATTTAGCCGTCTGTCTTGAGCAGTCAGCTTTTTAAACGATAACCTAAATTTACATTTTACACTGCTACCTCAGCTCACCATAAAACGAGTGAATTTAATTTTGTCTGATTACTTATTAGGGGGATATTCAAGTAAATTTTGACCACTTTGGTAAATTTCCTTTGCATAATCTGTCCACGCTCCTTGTCCCCAATAACGAAAACAGCTTGTTTGTAACAAGAGGTTATGTAATAAAACTTGGCGGTAGTGGGTTTCTCTAGTTACAGGTTTATCTGATGTATTTGACAACAGGTGATCAAATTTTTGATGAAATAAATTACTTAATTCATACATGGGAGATAACACATTTTCGTATCCTTGCACCCAACTAATATGATTCGTCCATGATGCGCCGTCAACATGGAAATTAGGGTTAGTTTTCTTGATTGCTTGAATAGCATTTTCCACAGCATCCGGTTGATAATTATCTGTAGCTATTCGCTGCCAAATTTGATGTTGTCCGATGGGTTGACATTGGGGAAAATCTTCTGGTTGACAACCAGCAACTTCTAGTAATTCTAAATATTCTGTACCACAAACACCGACAACGCCACTTTTACCTCCCCCATTTTCTAACATATCCCACCAAGCTTGTTTAAAACCGCCAGGAAATTCATTCATCATTACACCACCGTTTTCACCATCACCGATTTGAGTAACGATTGGTGGTATTAAAACATCTCCTAATTGTTGTTTATTTAAAGTTTTCGCTTCATAGTATGGCTGCATTTGGGCAACTAATTTAGTATCTGAACCTTGGGTTTTAATTAATGCGGTAATACTTATTATTTCTCCTTGGGAATTACGGGCAATTAATTGATGTGGTAAATGTTTATCATTCAAAGGTTCACCGTTAATTGTTTCTACTGTATGTTCTTGCACCAATAACCAACGATAACCACATTCTTTGAGGGCTTTGATAAATGCAAATAGGGTATCTGGATGGTTTGGGAGGTGCATTTCTGGGGGTGAAAATCCTTTAATTCTTGCTAGTGCTTCCCATCCAAAAATTGCTGCAAAATGATGTTGCCAAGCAATAATGTGTAGTTTAATATCAGCTATGGGTGTGGAAGGAATGACTGCATGACTCCACATTGTTCCCAACCATTCTACATAAGGCTGATAGGTAGGATCGCAAGTGATACGTTTGAGATTTTCTAAAATATCACTTCTTCCCATTTGTTGCAGCCCCCATAATAGATTACCAGAATAATCCAACATGACACGGGGATTACAACCTTGATGGACTAATTCAGGAATAAATTCTCCCATGCGACTATAACAATAAGCGAATGGTCCTGCGTTGTGGTTGTCTCCTTCGTTTTGGTGTTCAAACATATATTGTAGGTTGCTGATCAGTGAACCATTATATCCTGCTGGTATAGTAGGTTGGTGCATATGGAGAGCGATCGCAAATACCGCTTTTACATCTGCTAATTTGATATTTGTTGTTGGTAAAAATACAGGTTGATTATGGTTTACTACAGATATAACTTCATTTTCCCAACCTGATATATTTGGTAAATTATCAATGATTTCGGGTAAATTTGATAGATTAGATGGTAATTTCAACATTTTCGTTTTTTCCAAAATCAGGTATAACTGTCAATTTTGCACTGATATTTAACAATGAATACCCCAAGCCATGCAATTATAAATCTGGTGATTTTTCATCAACAATTACGCACTCAGGCAAGTCCAGCTATTATCATCGGTGCAATCCTTCCTGATATTCCCATATTTGTGTTCTATTTTTTGATGAAGTTTGTTTACCGTTTACCAGAACGGCAGATTTGGTCTGAGGTTTATTATCAACCTTTTTGGCAATTTATTGTGAGTACGTTTCATTCTATTCCTCTAGCTTTGCTGGGTGTTTTAATTGCCCATTTTGGAAATTGGCAAATAATTGAGGTTGGTTTTATTAGTATGGTGTTGCACTCTTTGTTAGATTTTCCTGTTCATAATAATGATGCACATCGTCACTTTTTTCCTTTTAGTAATTATCGTTTTATTAGTCCGGTGTCTTATTGGGATGTTAAGCATTATGGGCGCATTGCTGCTTTTGTAGAAATTTTGTTGGTTTTGGGGGCAACAATTTATTTATTTCCTGGTGTTCACACTTATTGGGGTGCGGGTTTGTTGGTTGCGGTTAATGTATTTTATTGGTTTGGCTATTTTCGGTTTTACCTGAAAAGGAAAATTAATTGAATATCCCCCCAACCCCTGAAAAAGGGGGGCTTTTTTCTATTTCTGAAGCTCTCTTGCCTTTGTGTGCTTTGTGTCCTTTGTGGTTCTTTGTTTCATAATTTTGCGTAATTACTAAATTACTAATTTATGAAATAAACCGCAAAGTTCGCAAAGTTCGCAAAGTAGAAATTTTTTAAGTAATTACAGCTATTTTCAGGTAAATGAACCACATCTTGATTCAGGTTTCGCGCAAAGGCACAAAGGAGCAAGGGCGCAAAGTCAGAAAGAAATTAATTTAGAGTGTGGTTTAAATACATGAAAACTGCTGTAAAGTTAAGGCGTTGTGTTTCAGAGAGGTGGTATTAAGGGGGATGGAGTTATTGACAATTACTTGCGGGCAGTTCCAAAAGCTAGACGATTTCTAGAAAACAACGAATTGCTAAAGTGTTGAATTTTTGTGATGAAATTCTTGATGATGTTGGTTTGAGGTTGTTTGTTTGGTGCTGTTAGTTGTAATACTATTTCTAGTAACCAAGGGGCTAGGTTTTGACACCAAACTGCTAAATGAGATTGCCATCCAACTAATATTTCTGATCTGTCTTTTTGCAGTCCGATGATCAGGGTTTGGGCTACTTGTTGGGGTGTCATGGGGGTAACACCGCGAAATAGTTTTAAGTCGCGCACCATGTCTGTGTCTGTGAGGGTGGGAAGTAAAGCAACAACGCGGATGTTGTGTTCTGCTAGTTCCCGTCTCAAAGCTTGGGTAAATCCTAAAATGGCAAATTTGGTGGCGGAATAGGTGGCCATTGTTGGTGCTGCTACTTTACCCATGAGACTGGAAACGTTAACAATTGTTCCCTCTTTTTGCCTGGCCATGCGTCGCGCTATCAAACTTGTGAGGGTGTACATTCCCAATAGGTTGACGGAAAGTTCTTCTTGCACTTGGGGAAGTTTTGTTTGCAGAAATGAGTTTTGGTATGCGATCCCGGCACAGTTAACTAACAGGTGTATTGGTCCGTGATTTTTCCAAATTTGGGCGATCGCAATATTCACGCTGACTGGTTGGGTTAAGTCTAAAGGAATGATTGTGGTTTCGGTTCCCAATTTCTCGATTTCTTGGGCGACTTCGGCTAATTTTTGGCGATCGCGTGCTACCAAGATTAACCGCTTTACTCCTTGCTGGGCTAATTCTAATGCGATCGCTCTTCCAATTCCACGGGAAGCACCCGTAATTAGAGCCACTTTACCTTGAATATTCATCGGTTTTCACCTCCAAATTTTCCGCCTTACCTTTCCTCTCTTGGCTATCCTGGGTAAGACGATGGATGAATGGTAATTCTATTTACACGAGATTTTTCTGTTACTCATCTGCAATACCCCTCTTTTGCTGACACAGTAGAAATTTCTCGTTGGTAAAATTGTTTGTTCACAATTTCAGTTCATTGGCAGAGTATATACAGCGCATCGGTTTTACCTCTCTTTGATCCGAGCTTTTACCAGTATGTTGCCACTACACACACTAGCAATTAAATCAAGGGATTGCAATATTTTTTAATAAGAATTTCTTAACAATTCTTCACAAGATTATATTATGCAGTATTTTAGAGAGATAAGGTTTTATTAATACTGACTGATCCCTGTGTTGATTCTTTGATATTTGGATGGAGTAGGATTTTGTAGTGATTAAACGCATATAATTGCGTCTAGATGCAGATAATAAAATATAGAAATTTGATTATTTAATTCTTTGATGTTATTTTTAATCATGTAAATACTAAATAGGGTTTGCTGAATAAACCTAAAACCTTGATATATCAAAGGTTAGAGGCTGATAAACACAGAAATTAGTGCAAGGGTTTTGAAGGGTATACCGGAAAAAGTGTGCATTTTTTGGGATTTCAAGAGATGGCAAAGAAATTTTCAAATCTCCTCCTGACTCCTGACTCCTGACTCCTGACTCCTGACTCCTGACTCCTATGCCCTCACGGAAAGACTTTCTCAGCAACCCCTAAATATACATCCTACGATTATCAATAGGATGTATATAACCGTAATTAAACTTTAGTTGCTATTTTTAGTAAGATTCAAACCTTCTACTATCATAGTAAAAAGTTAGAAATACATTATCATCCACCAATATTCCTAAAATGATATCTAGGTTTTCTCGAAAATAGGGACTACCGGATTCATCATCATCTGATAAAATTGGTTCTTCTAAAATTTCTACAACAACAGCTGGCTGATTTTTATAAGGTATTTTCCTATTTTTGAGATATTCTTTCCATTTAACTAATTGTCCCACTTCAAAAGTCTCTTTTTTGAGGAAATTTTTACACGCTGTTTGTAATTGAGTTATATATTCTTCTCCATAGCTTTCTTGTTCAGTAGCAATTTCTTCATCATCTTCGTCAAAGTTACCAGTTTGAAGAGATTGGACTAATGCACCTATTAAGTCTTGGTTATTGTCTTTTTTTTCACTCATACGAATTATTATTTAACTCCCTATCAAGAATAAGCTAATTGAGGACTTTTTGATTGATATTGTATTTTACCACTATTTTTTAATGCAGCACGATTTATTTTTCCAGGAGTAGGAAAGATGTAATTATTGTATTGTTTGAATTCTAAGATTAATTCTGGTAAATAGGATCTGATTCTCTTGCTGATTTTTGCTAATAACCGAGTTTGACGCGATCTAATTTCCTCTTTATTTTTAACTCCTTCAACTACATAAAACATTGTGGGAGGTAATAATTTATAACTAGTTGGTACAACATCTAATAACCACCAGTCAAATAACTCTCGTCTACCATAAGAACCGGGGAAAATGGCATAACCTTCTAAGCAATCTTCTAATATTTCTACAATTGCTTCTACCGATTGATTATAGTCAAGAACTCGAATTGCATTATAAAATACATCTAAGGCTTCGCTAATTGCTTGAAAATTTGCTTCTTTTCTATGAAAATAAGATTCATGGGATTTAAATATCTCATTAATTAATTGATTAAGCCGATTGGGATTGATACTCTTACTTGAACCATTAACTAAAGTTAATTGATATGAAAAAAAAGACTCCATTAATTTAATGACGTTTAGCGGCAAATTATTATTTGGATCGTAATATTCTAAAGTCGGTTCTACAGCTAGACTGATTATCAGTGTCATCCAGATATATCGGATATGATTAATTGACTTATTGCCATTAGCAAATTTTTTTAAAACCTCTGTTAAATCATCTGTCAAGGATGATGTAATATCATCATATTCTTCATATAGCTCATCATAATGTTTTAGTTTAACTTTATTCAATAAACACTGGAGATCAGAAGGAATTTCAGTTAAGACTTCCTTCTGATAGTTTAAACTTTCAATGATTGTTGATATCATCTAAATCTCCTTTTTAACAATAAAATATATCTGCTTTAGATATCAAAGGTTTATATAGGAGGATAAGGGTAATCCCAAAATACTTCTACCTTCATATTTGGAAACTTTTCCTCAAACTGCCTTTTAACATCTTGACAACTTTGGCAAGGGTGAAGCTCTGTATAAAGATAGAGATATCCTTCTATTTGCCGATTGTAGTTCATTTCGAGAATATTTGCAATTTCTGAGAATAGTTTATATTCAGAACAAGTATCCATGATACGTCTACTGTAAGAGTCTAGTCCTGGCTGAAATTGTCCTCCTTCTGATTTTGCTGTAGGTTTAGGAATTGGACTTTTATAGTGAGATGTTGCTTCTTTATGAAAAATTACATCTGCTATATGTACTTCAGCAACTGCAACATTGTTTTTAACTTTGGGGAATGGTTGTGTAAGGATGGGTTTATTCGGGAGCAAAATTTTTCTAATTTGAGCAGCAGATTCACGTAACCTTTGCTTAATTGGATTTTCCTCTGCATCTTTAATATTATCTTCTGTATTTGTCATGTAAAGATACTCACCCCAGTATAGGATGTTATTTCCCTGGTAACATTAATAATAAAGCAGTCATTCAGCATACACAATATAAATATACAAAACACGACAAACACAGGTATCAAAATATGGTACGTTTAAAACTCTGGCAATTGATCATCCTCATCTCACCAATAGCAATCATTATTACCTTCCTCCTCATATCCGCAGGAATGCAAATTCACGCTTGGGGAATAAATTGGATTTGGGGTATATTTACCATTGTATTTGTAGGCTGGAGATGGTTGTTAGTAAAATGGACAAAACCCGCAGTTAATCAAATTGAAAATGTCTTTGCTGAAGTCAGAAAAGAATTGGAATCTAGCAGCGATAATAATATAGATGTATCCACAGGAAAAGACAAAACCCAACAAATAGAAATTGCATTACAAAAAGTCCTCACTGATGCTCAAAATGATCGCCCAATTTGGGAAGATTTACAAACTTTTTGGCAACGATGTCAAGATTTAGTAATTGCGATCGCTCAAATTTATAACCCAGAAGTTAAATATCCACTTTTAAATATTTACATTCCCCAAGTCTATGGACTTATTCGCGGTACTGTGGATGACATGGATAAATGGATGCAAAAATTATCCCCTGTTCTTAATCAAGTTACCGTCGGACAAACTTATCAAGCTTATGAAGTTTACCGTAAATTAGAACCATCTGCACGCAAATTTTTAAAAGCTTGGAATTTCGCTCAATGGTTTTTAAATCCTGTGGCTGCGGTAGCCAAAAAAGCCAGTGAAGGTATTGGTAATCGCGCTTCTCAAGAATTATTAATTAACCTCAATCAAGTATTAAGAGAAGCAGCTTTGCGGAACTTATGCAAACAAGCAATATCCCTTTATGCAGGAACTAAAATTGAATTACCTACCCCCACCCTACCCCAACCTAAAACCCAAACCCTGCGCGATATTCTCACCCAAGCAGAACCCCCAGAAAAAGTAGAACAAAAGCCAGTTAACATTCTTATTGTCGGACGCAATGGCGCAGGTAAAAGCAGTTTAATCAATACACTTTTTCAAAGTGAACTAGCAGCAGTTGACGTTTTACCCAGCACCGATGAAATTAAAACCTATCATTGGCAAACAGAAACCGGAGAAATTCTCAATCTTTGTGATACTCCCGGTTATGAACAAGTAAAACGCGATGATTTGCGGGATGTAGTCATTGATTATGCCACAAAAGCCGATTTATTATTATTAGTAACTCCGGCACTTGATCCTGCTTTACAAATGGATGTAGACTTTCTCCAAGACATTAAAAAAGAAGTCGCAGATGTACCCATCATTACCATTGTCACCCAAGTAGATAAATTACGTCCTATCCGTGAATGGCAACCTCCATATAATTGGCAAACAGGAAATAAACCAAAAGAAATTTCTATCAGAGAAGCGACAGAATATAGAAATGAACTGTTAGGAAGATTCTCTAATTTGGTTTTCCCAATTGTTACCATTGATGCAAAAACAGGGCGCAATGCTTGGAATATAGACGAATTATCTTTAGGATTATTATCAACAATAGATCCTGCTAAACAATTACGTCTCTCTCGTTTTTTACGCAACTTAGAAACCCGCATTACCGAATCTGCGAAGATCATTGATCATTACACCTTTCAAATGGCAACAACCCAAGGACTTACCGCACTGCTAAAAAGTCCAGTTTTGCAATTTATTTCTACCTTATCAACAGGTTCACCAACCCTTGCTTATCTGTTAGCAGAAAAAATTCCTGTAGAACAATTACCGATAGTTATTGGTAAATTGCAAATCGCCTATGAACTGTTTCCCCTATTAAATACAGATAGGGAAAAATCACGCAACTTTGATTTATTATCTCTTTGGCCTTTGTTATTAGAAAATTCTGGTACACCAGATAGTAATGCTTGGGCATTTGGTCATGCTTTAATAGAATATTGGACTCAGAATTTAACCATTGAACAAATGCAAGAAAGATTTAATTATTACATCAGGAGTCAAGAGTCGTAGGGGCGAAGCATTCGGAAAATAGCCTTTTCATAAAATTGAAATTGGTCGCCCGAATGCTTCGCCCGTACAGGTGTCAGAATTAAGTTTTATCTCGTTATCTCGTTCCCAGTCTCTGACTGGGAATGCCATCCTAGAGTCTCTGACTCTAATTTAACAAAAGGCAGAGCCTTCTAAAATTCATTCCCATACAGAGTATGGTAACTAGAAAACGAGAAAAGAATTAAAATATAAAATCTAAAGCTTGCTTGATAATCAATTCTTGATCTATCATATTTTGTAAAGTTAATCCATCATAAATTCCCCCAAAAGCTTCTAAAGCAGCATTATCTAAAGCTCGATCATAAGCTTGTAACAAAATCTCCTCTAGTTCTTCTTGATGCAAATAATAACCTCCAGCTTTGCGACGTTTGTTAACTCTAATAATTGCATCCGTCGCATTACGAATAGAAACATCCCAGGAATTAGTTGTGCGTTTTTCTGAATGTTGTTTAATTAAGTAAACTAACAAAATGACACAATAACTATAAATCTTATTAATTTTATCTTCTTTGCTCATTTCCTCTAATTCATCTATTAAATTTAGGGCAGCTTCTAAGTTGCCTGTAATAACTAATTCTCTGAGTTCTAATAATTCTTCCATAATTCACTGTGACATTACTAATCAATTACTAATAAATTATCTCGTTCCCAGTCTCTGACTGGGAATGCGATCCTAGAGTCTCTGACTCTAAATTTAACAAAAGGCAGAGCCTTATAAAATTCATTCCCATACAGAGTATGGAAACGAGAAGAAACGAGAATAATACTTGCAAAAAAAAATTAATAATCTAATCATATTCCGGCTCAAGCTGTGCCACCGTCACTGCATTAAAAGCAAAAGCAAAAACCAAAGGCATGGGACACTTAAAAACAAAGGTATAAATCACGGATAAAATGGTAATAACTACAGCCGTTATTGACCAAAATAACTCATCATTTGTTAAACCATTTTCTTCTTTAATTAATCTTAAAACATGAACCGGAATTGGTTCTGGCATGACTCCCCCAGGAGGAAACGCCCAATAATTACCACGACGTTCCATAAATAAATCTGTCCAGCCATTTTCCATACACCAAGCTTCGATCCATTCGATAGAATAATGATTGATCATGAACATACAAATTCCACTTTTCAGTTTGAGTCGTCAATGAATATAGATTGAACACAGATTCCTAACCAGCTAACAGATTGCTATAGAATTAACCCTAATGCCATAATAGTTAAATTAATCGAAAATTTGAGTGCAGCAGTTAATGTTGCTGCTCTTAGTCAAAAGACTAGCAGGGAACAGAGATGGTTGGCAACAAAAGATAATAAACTTTACTTGAATTAATAAATATCAATAAATGTAAATTTAAAGATGAGTATTAGCTAACTTCTTCAGGAAGAATTGATTGATCAAACTTTCGAGAGAATTTAAAGACTCTTTCCCAGAAGACAAGAAAATCACATTAAAAAATATTAAGCAAAACCTATATCCTTCTCAAGATAATGAGGTAAACTGAAACACATGAAACATTACAATTAGTTAAGAAGTTAAGAAATGATGTATTTGCGAAAAGGTTTACCATTGCTTTTAGCGGTTATGATCTGGTGTGTAGCATTTCCAGCCATAGCGGTGGACTGGACTCATCCCCTATCATTTAGTAATGCAGAGTTGGGAAGACATGACTTTTCAGGACAAAATTTACAAGCTGCGGAGTTTTCTAACGCTAACTTAGAAATGGCTAATTTTACTGGTGCTGACTTGCGGGGAGCGGTTTTGAGTGCTTCCGTGATGACACAAGCAAATTTACATGGAGCAGATTTAACCAATGCGATGGTTAATGAAGTAAAATTAAATGGGGCTGATTTAAGTGATGCCGTTTTGTTAGAAGCTATTTTGCTGCGTTCCGTTTTTACTGATGTCAACATCGAAGGTGCAGACTTTAGTGATGCAATTTTAGATAGAGCGCAAATTAAAGAGCTATGTCAAAAAGCTAGTGGTGTCAATTCTCAAACTGGTGTTAATACTCGTGAGTCGTTAGGATGTCGATAAAGCGTATTGGTATAATTGGTGGTGGACAACTGGCCTGGATGATGGGGGATGGATCGAAAAAACTAGGATTAGAATTAATAGTACAAACTCCTAGCAAAAGTGATCCCGCTGTATCTATTGCGAAGGATACCATTTTTGCCGCAGTTGATGATGCAGCAGCAACGGAAATTTTAGCTACAAAATGCGATGTCATCACCTTTGAAAATGAATTTGTTAACTTAGATGCTTTATCTTTGTTAGAGAAGAAAGGTGTTTGTTTCCGTCCCAGGTTAGCTGCTTTATCTCCTTTATTAGATAAATATCATCAACGTTGCTATTTTCAGGATTTAAAATTACCAGTTCCCCATTTTTTCGCTATCGAAAAATCAGAAATTTCTGAAAATATAGCTTCAAATATAGCTTCAAAAATAGAATATTTAGGGTTTCCTGTTGTTCTCAAAGCCAGACGACATGGTTATGATGGACAGGGAACTTTTATTATCCATGATTTGGCTACTTTGTCAAAAGTAGTTAATGCCAGTAATACACAATTCTTAGTAGAAGCTTTTGTCCCTTTTACCAAAGAATTAGCTATAATTGCAGCGCGTTCTGTGACTGGGGAAATAGTCACTTATCCAGTGGTGGAAACCCAACAAGAACAACAAGTTTGTCGTCGAGTTATCGCACCAGCGGATATTACTTTTGAGCAAGCAGCAAAAGTTAATGCGATCGCTCATACAATATTAAATAGTTTAGATGTAGTCGGCGTGTTTGGCATTGAGTTATTTATCACCGCTGATGGTAAAATACTCATTAACGAAATTGCACCCAGAACTCATAACTCTGGTCATTTTTCCATAGATGCTTGTACAACTTCCCAGTTTGAACAACACCTGAGAGCAGTTGCTGGGTTATCTTTAACTGATACAAGTTTACATTGTGCTGGTGCTGTGATGATTAACCTGCTAGGGTATGAAAAATCATACAGCGATTATGTACAGCAAAGACAAGAATTAGCAAATATTCCCCATGCTTACCTGCACTGGTACAGTAAAACCGAATCTCGTCCCGGTCGTAAACTTGGACATATCACAGTATTATTAGAACAGCAAAACCGAGATGCTATAGAGTCCATCATCCAGAAGATAGAATCTATTTGGTATCCTGGTTAGGTGACAGGTGACAGGTGACAGGTGACAGGTGACAGGTGACAGGGAAGATGGGTAAAACATGACTGACAACTGAATCACAAAAAAAAATTTTCATGTCCCTCTACACAAATCGGTTTTCACAGTTATAATGAATTAGTTGCACTACGACGTTGGTGACTGCCCTCAAGTTTTTTGATCTATGTCTTTAACGAAAAGGGAACCAATTCGTTCTTGTGGCAGTAGACCGAGCTTGCACTCGGAAACTTTAAACAAGCAACACCCGTTCCCACCTGGTTTACCCAGGTCATAAACTTAGGTAAAACGGCGTTGTGGTGAACTTCAAAAGTTTTTAAAAACTAAAAACATTTCCGATCCCCGACTTCTTCAATAAGTTGGGGATCTTATTATTTATTATCATAACGGGCAAGATGCCCGTACCACAAGATTTTTACCACAAGATTTTTATTTTACTCACCTGCTGGGTTTTTTCTTTCTGCTATTCTCAACTTAGCAGAACGAGAACGCGGGTTATTTTTTATTTCCTCTTCTGTTGCAATAATCGGTTTTTTAGTTAAAACTCTTAATAACTCCGAGTTTCTTAAACCGTGTTTGACTATTCTATCTTCTAAACTGTGAAAACTGATAATAGCAATTTTTCCACCCTCTAATAAAGATAAAGGTGCTTTTTCTATCAAAGTTTCCAAGACTTTTAACTCATCATTAACCGCAATTCTTAAAGATTGAAAAATGCGAGTTGCGGGGTGTATTCTTCCATGTCGATATTTAGGAGGAACAGAATAGAATATCTCATTTGCTAATTCTGTAGTAGTTTGAAAAGGACGCTTTTCGATAATTCTCTTCGCTATTTTCCTAGAAAGTCTTTCTTCACCATATTTAAAAAATATATCCGCTAATTCTTGTTCATCCCATTCATTAATTATATCAGCAGCAGTTAAAGACTGTTGTTGATTCATTCGCATATCTAAATTAGCAGTATTTCTAAAACTAAAACCCCTTTCTGGGTTATCCAAATGATAGGAACTCACGCCCAAATCTGCTAAAATGCCATCATAAGTGTTTGCAGGAAATTGAAAATTAGCAAAATTGCTATGAATAAAATTCACCCTATTTCCAAACTCTGCTAAATTCTCCTGTGCAGCTTTTAAAGCATCCAAATCTTGATCAACTGCGGTAATTTTTGTGTTTTCAGCACTTTCTAATATTAACCGACTGTGGCCACCACCACCCACAGTTAAATCTAAATAATTTCCACCTGGTTGAATATTTAAACCTGTAATTACTTCCTGACTTAAAACAGGAATATGGGAAAATGTAAATTCTTCTAAATCTAGGGGAGTTTGTAAATTTGATTGCA
Source organism: Sphaerospermopsis sp. LEGE 00249 (assembly GCF_014299995.1). Taxonomy (NCBI): domain Bacteria; kingdom Bacillati; phylum Cyanobacteriota; class Cyanophyceae; order Nostocales; family Aphanizomenonaceae; genus Sphaerospermopsis; species Sphaerospermopsis sp. LEGE 00249. The sequence goes on from NZ_JACJUZ010000024.1 coordinate 16,630, forward strand.
TTATGAGTTGATTAATTTATTAAATTTTAACTACTTTTTGTTACTACTTTTTGTTTGTCAATTACAGCATTGAAATCAATGCCTCTCCAATCTTGAAACAACTCCGCAATTTCTTCTGGTGTTGTAAAATTATCTGTAAAATATTCAAATTGACAACGATCAAGATTAAGGAAAAAGCTCAAAAAACTACAATGATCTTTTATACCAAAACCAAGCGGACAATTAACACGCCAATTATCTACACTTGTGGCATATTCATAAATAATATCACATACCTTGGCAATTTCACTAGAATATTTTTCACATAATTCTAATAATTCTCCGGGATTTTCACCAATTTCACAAAATAACTCTATTGCTTGATAGGTTAAATTTGTAGGACGATATTTAAAATCAATTAATGATTCACAAATATCCAAAGCTGCTAAAAACTTTCTTTCAGATGTTTGGGTCATTTTGAATTATCCTCCTTTATTTATCATCATAGCCCAGGGATATTGCTTTTGAGCTATTTCATGAGCGTCTAATTGATTCATACCTTGATTAATTACTAAATCAGATTCTAGAATTTCATGCTTTAATAAAACCTCATCACTATCAATTTCTTCTCCTAACTTCATTCTTTCCCAACTATTGGCTATGCTTAAATCAGGAATAAATTGATTTTGTAATACTCCTTTACCAAAAGCAGAATCTTTAGCTCTTTCAACATCCTCACAATTTAATTGATAACGATTAGCTATTTTTATCGTATCATCCTTACATTCTATAATTCTATCATAAGCTGACATAGCTTCTTTAAGATATTTTTTCTCATATTTATTTAGATGTGACCATCTATCAATAATAGTAATTTTATCATCAGGTTGATTTGGGTTAGTCATTAGGTTGACTTCGGTAATGTCTAAATCTGTATTTTCTAAATCTTCAGTTAGTAGAGTGCGTTAGTGATAACGTAACGCACCAACTTGAGTTATAAAAATTTTCTGAATAAACCCATCAAATTGTATCACCACCTGATTTATTCATCCAATGTCTATTTATTATTTTGCTTTGTAATTGCTTGTTTTACCGCCTCGATATCTAACTCAAGTATACGCGCAATTTGTTCTACAGTTAGCCCCTCATTTAACAGTCTAGGAATAGTTTTTAACTTAGTTTCCAACTCTGTTTCTTCTTTTACTTCTTGATAAAATCGGGTTTGTTGCCATTCTGTTAATCCAAACATTGCTTCTAACTCCTGACGGCTATAGGATGAGAATTTGTAAACTAACATTCTTTCTACTAATTCTAAAAGATTTCGACCCTTGGCCGCATCTGCTTTATTCACCAAATTGATTAAACTTTTTGCTTGTTGGATAGCTTCCTCTTCAGGAGCAACTACTAATTTAATAATTTCTAAACCTATTGAAGATGATGTATCAACTATTTCATCTAAATAAATGACATGGATTAGTCCAGCAGTGAGTAAACTTTGATATGCTAAAGTTATTCCCGGATCAAGATCCCGATTTGCCCATAATACAACTGCTTGCCATTTTCTTTGAGGTTTATATTGGTTTAAGTAAAGAAATGTTTCGGTAATTAATCGCGAGTATAAATTATCATCACTTTGGAATTGTACTTCTAGGAAATAAATTGGATCTTGTGGATATTCTGATTTGGGTAAAAATAAGCCATCTATTCGACGTGCTAATTCTTTGATTTCCACAGAGGAAAATTCGTAGTGTAAAGCTAGTGTAGGTGACTGTTCTAGTAGTTCAAATAAAACACTAGGCATATTTTGCAGTAATGTGTAAAATATCGTGTCTGTCTTCATATCTTGTTGTTATGTTAACTCTCATTCTAACGGAAAACCCCCATAATTTGCAATAATTTTATCAATATCTCCCATAATCTGAATAGTCTCCGATATAATAGAAATAATATTTTGATAATGAGTCAAATCATCAAAATTTAACTCTCTTCCCTTCCTATCTTTTAACCACTTTTGACAAACTTGATAACCACCTATATAAAAATTCCAGATTTGCGGAGGAACTTGATCAAAATACTGTTCAGAATTTATCCAAACTTGTTGATGATTTTCATTATATTTAACCTGTTCCACAATATTAGAACCCGCAATAGGATAAGTGGAAATTTCCTTTCCTGTTGCTTTCATTAAATGAAATTGTACTAATTTATCACCCTTTGCTACCAACTCCCAAAAAAGCGCAAGATTAGAAGTTAAAGGAAGACGGGGAAAATCAATCTTTAAAAATTCAGCATAGCGTTGACGGTAAGTAGGAGAATGAAAAACAGCGTAAATGTAATTAAAAATATCCTCTGGTCCAAAGGTTTGTTTTTGATTCCCTTTTCCATCAACAATAAATTCTAATCCTAATTTTTGGGAAAATTCATTAATAAATTCTGGGGATAAATTCGGTTTACGTTGATTACATTGATTAACAATATTATTATCAAGAGTCGGGATATTTGTTGGGTAAAGGTAGAGAGGGAAAATATTAATTCCACCTCTTCTAAAAATATTAGCATCTATCGGTTGATCAGCAATTGATATTAATGACCAAATAGGATCATTAATAGCTATTCCTTGACGACCTAAACCCAAACATAAATTATCTTTTTTAAAAACATGATTGAGTAACTCTCCTCTAGGTCTATCCATAATTACATCACTATAATAACAATAACGCCAATCAAAAGGACGATATAAACAACTAATTATTTTATCTTTCCACTCTTTATCAGCACGAATTTTTTGACGGGCTTTATCTAATTGCCAATTTTGATGATCAGTAATGTTATATTTATCAAGATATTCTTGATTAGATAAATCATCTTCTCGTAATTCCCTAAACTTTTTAGTTATAGTTTCTTCATCAAAATCAATAGCAAAATGATCTCGATGGGTTTGAAAACCTAAAACATTAACGCTCATTATTTCGGTAATTTTCCATGCTGTATCATATTCCATTTTTAAATCATTATTTTGTGGTTTAAATAAATAAAATGGTGTATTTGGTTCTAACTTTTCCCAATTAGTAGATTGTAAATCATTTCCCGCTAACCAATGATACTTACCACCAACTAACTGTTTATTTTCGTAAACTTCTCTAGCACCCCATAAATCAGCATGATAAACCGTTGCTAATTCTTTTTGACTATTTTTTTCTTTGGTTTGATATTTAATAAAAATCCCAATTGCTACACCTTGCTGAATGTCAAAAACATTTTTATCCAGTGAACCGTCAGGACAAACTTCCTTTTTCTTGCTATTACCATGTAAATCTAAAACATATATTTCATCAAAAGTTTTCATCAAACTTTGACGCATACCCCGAAAAGTGGGATTATCTAAATAACCATGATTAGTAATGAAAGCTAAAACCCCATAACCTGTTTTTTCAATTCTCCACTGACCAAAACGAATAAATTTCACATAATCATCATTTAACCACTTAGGATTTCTCTCACCTAAAGATTTTCCATCTACTTCAAAATAGCTTTCCGTGCTACTATTATAAATAGTATCCTTACCATTTAAAAGATTTTTGATCCAATCACCTGTATTTACAGAATGTCCAGAATAGGGAGGATTACCAATAATTACCATAACTGGACTTTCTTGTTTAATTTCTTTTGCTGCTTCTGCTTCTTCTTTAATGCGAGAACCAAAACTAATAACTTGTTCTTCTAACTGAAAAGCTTCTTGTAAAGTATTAGTCAAATAAATTCTTAACCGTTCATCAGAACTAAAATCATAACCCAACTCTTGCAACTGTAAACCTAATTTCATGTGTGCTACAGTATAAGGAGCCATCAATAATTCAAACCCAAATAAACGGGGTAATAAATGCTGACTCACATAACTAGACCACATCCCCTTTTGAGACTTAAAACTATCATAAATATAATCAATAATACTATGCATAAAAGTTCCCGTACCCACAGCAGGATCAAGAATCAAAACTTGATGAGTTTCAATATCTCCCTCACCTTTTAAATTAGGAACTTTAATCTTTTTAGCATCAGCTAAACCCTTACTAATATTAAACTTATTTTTTAACACATAATCCACACTTTTAATAATATAATTAACCACAGGTTCAGGAGTATAATAAACCCCTCTTGACTCCCGCATTTTAGGATCATATTCCGCCAAAAAAGTTTCATAAAAATGAACAACAGGGTCTTCTCTACGGGTACGTTTACCAAAATCTTTAAGAATTTCTGCCATATCAGTTTGTTGCAGAATATTCGCTAAAGTATCCACCGCCCAATTAATTCTCTCATCTAAATCAGGACCTGCAATTTGTCCAAAAATACTTCTTAAAAAAGGATTAGTTTTTGGTAACTTAAAAGCTGCCGTTTCCCGTGAAAAAGTCTGCACATTACCAGTATTACATCTTGCTGCAAACAAACCATAACAAATAGTTTGAGCATACATATCCGCAAACTGTTCACCAGTTAAACCCTTAATTAACACCCGTTCAAAAGATTCTAACTGTTGACGTAACATACCCCCCTGATCATCATCATTTAACGCCGTTTTAATTGCATCCCTAATTAATTGAGCTAAACCAGCCATCCGTTTAGCTAAATCCTTCGGTGTAGTAATTTGGGGAACTTTAGTTAATAGAAACTGCCGGAAAAGTTGCTCAACTTCATTAATACCATGATCATCAATTTTAATTGTTTTTCTTTTATAAATACTTCCCAAAGAAGCAGATAACCTTAACTCACCTTGGACATACCAACGAAACTCTAAATAATCAGTTAAAATCAAATTACCTAAAGCATCAAAATAACGTGCCATTTGGGAAGTTTTCACAACCTTATTCAGAGAAACGCCAATATCCTTAGCCTCAATATGACCAACTTCCAAAACACCGTTTTTTACCACAAAATCAGGCGCACCGCAAGCAATACGTTTAGGTTCATTAATAGCTTGAATCCCCGAATCCAAAGACTCAATTAACTTCTTCAAAGCAGGACGATAACTATGCTCAGTAGCATTTTGAGATTGATAAACCTGACTAACCTCTTGAATATAAACCTGTAAATAATTCATAATAAAAACTCTTGCTTCTCTCTCTGCGACTCTGCGCCTCTGCGTGAGCCATAAAAATTAATTAGCCCAACGATAAAATAAATATATCTCAAACCCAGCAAAACCACCCAAACCTTAATAAAACTTAGACACAAACAACACCACCCGTCAAAAATTCCCCCCACCCCACAACCAAAGAGAAAATAAAAAAACCAGACTCACAATCCCTTGAATCGCCAGATCCCTATAATAATTGAAGAAGCAAGACAAAATAAAACATCAAGTACAACTCCAAACCTGCTATCCTGACAAGCTGAAAATTAGCAGATGCAGTAAATTGTATCTGGTTAGCATCTTGGCGGTTCAATACAAACTGTTGACAACGGGAGAACACCAAAATCTATGAGTAGAATAGAAACCCGCACTGAACCAATGGTGCTAAACATGGGTCCTCACCACCCTTCAATGCACGGGGTTCTGAGATTAATTATGACCTTAGACGGTGAAGATGTCGTTGACTGTGAACCAGTCATTGGTTATCTACACCGGGGGATGGAAAAAATAGCTGAAAACCGTTCCACCGTTATGTATGTTCCCTATGTTAGCCGTTGGGACTACGCAGCGGGGATGTTTAACGAAGCGGTGACAGTCAATGCACCAGAAAAATTAGCAGGTATTACAGTTCCCAAACGCGCTAGTTACATCCGTGTAATTATGCTGGAACTAAACCGCATCGCTAACCACTTATTATGGTTTGGTCCATTCCTTGCAGACGTAGGCGCTCAAACTCCCTTCTTCTACCAATTCCGGGAACGGGAAATGATTTATGATCTGTGGGAAGCGGCTACAGGTTATCGCATGGTAAATAACAACTATTTCCGTGTGGGTGGTGTAGCTGTTGATTTACCCTATGGTTGGGTAGATAAGTGTGAAGAGTTCTGTGATTACTTCCTCCCCAAAGTTGACGAATATGAACGCTTAGTTACCAATAACCCTATTTTCCGCCGTCGTATCGAAGGTATTGGGACTATTACCCGTGAAGAAGCGATTAACTGGGGTCTTTCTGGTCCAATGTTACGCGGTTCTGGGGTGAAGTGGGATTTGCGGAAAGTTGACCATTATGAATGTTACGATGATTTCGACTGGGATGTACAGTGGGAAACCGTAGGTGATTGTCTCGCTCGTTACATGGTGCGGATGCGGGAAATGCGGGAATCTGTAAAAATCATCAAACAAGCTATCAAAGGTTTACCCGGTGGTCCCTATGAAAACCTGGAAGCTAAACGAATGATGGCTGGTCCAAAGTCAGAATGGGATGGTTTTGATTATCAGTATGTTGCTAAAAAAGTCGCTCCCACTTTCAAAATTCCTACTGGTGAAATTTACTCCCGTGTAGAAAGCGGTAAAGGTGAACTGGGAATTTATTTGGTAGGTGATAATAATGTCTTCCCCTGGCGGTGGAAAATTCGCCCCGCAGACTTCAATAACCTGCAAATTCTCCCCTCTTTGTTACGTGGTGTGAAGGTAGCAGATGTTGTGGTTATTCTCGGTAGTATTGACGTAATTATGGGTTCTGTGGATAGATAAGCTTCCCCATTACGTCATAGATAGTTTGATATTTATTTTATATATAGAGGTGTGTTTTATTGCATCTCTATATTTTTTTATCTCTATTTTTTATCTCTAAATATTAAGAAATTTCAATTTTTATAAAAAATAATAACTAAAGATTTCAAATAATGAAAAAATGTTTTGTTTCTTAATAAACTTTCAGTTTTCAACAAAAATATTTGTTAATTTTAATATTTTGCAAAAAATATCTAAGTAGGAGAATTTATAATTATGAAAATTCTTGAATTTGTAAATTAATTATTTTCTCTCAACTTGCTGATAAGCTACTATATAAATCAACACAATTTTTATGTAGTTTTTACCTGAAACCTGTGCAAATTCATTCTCAAGCTCAATTTGAAAGTATTCAAAATCAACATCAGCACCAACAACATATTGAAAAGGGGTTACAAACTCTACTGGATCGTCTGATAAAAAAGATCAATCGAGATAATTTAATCCGCAAAACCATACATCAAATTAGAGAAGCTTTACAGGTTGACCGTGTAGTTATTTATTACTTCTACGAGCAATGGCACGGTCAAGTAACATTTGAATCTTTAAGGTCAAAAAAATTATCAATTTTAGGTTCAAAGGGAGCAGATAATTGCTTTAATAATGAATATGCGACCTTGTATTTAGATGGAAGAATCAGAGCGATCGCTGATATTGAATTAGAAACCATCCATCCTTGTCATCAAGATTTTCTGCGTAGTATCCAAGTACGTGCTAACTTAGTTGTACCAATTGTTATCCCTAGAGGTTTATGGGGTTTGCTGGTAGCTCATCAATGCCATAATTCTCGTGTATGGTCAAAAGCAGATATTGAAATTATGCAAAAAGGGGCGCAAACTTTAGCAACAAACTCTAAGATATTAGAGAGTTAAAAAAAGTTAAATTTTTGATTTTTTATGGATTTTAACCCCGCATTATGTCAAACTATAGCCAGTCACATTCTTACCAGTCCCCAAAAACGCATTACCTTTGCTGAGTACATGGACATGGTGTTATATCACCCAGACCAAGGCTATTATTCCAGTAATGCAGTTAACATAGGTTTTCAAGGTGGTGATTTTTTTACCTCATCGAGTTTATGTGATGATTTTGGTGAATTACTGGCTGTTCAATTTTACCAAATGTGGGAAAATTTAGATAGACCAAAATCTTTTTATCTGGTAGAAATGGGAGCAGGAATAGGTGTTTTAGCTTCCCAAATTCTCAATTATCTAAAAATTAATTATTCAGACTTTTTTGATGTCATAGAATATATTATTATTGAGAAATCACCGAGTTTAAGACAGGAACAACAACAAAAATTACAGGAATTTTCTGTGCGCTGGTTAAACTTAGAAGAAATCACACCTAACTCAATCATAGGCTGCTTTTTTTCTAATGAATTAATTGATGCTTTTCCTGTGCATCAGTTCACCATAGCAGAGGGAAAACTGCAAGAAATTTATGTAACTACATCCCAAGACCTAACCCCCCAACCGCCTTCCCTACAAGAGAAGGGGGATAACAATAATTTCCCTCATCTTGTACGAGAGGGGTTAGGGAAAAAGTCAAATATTGAATTTATCGAAGTTGTTGGGGAAGCATCCACACCGCAGTTAGCAGAATATTTGCAGTTAGTGGGGATTGACATCAGCCAAAATGCTTATGAAGAAGGTTATCGCAGTGAAATTAATTTAGCCGCTTTGGACTGGTTGAGTATAGTGGCTGACTGCTTGCAACGCGGGTATGTGCTAACAATTGATTATGGCTACCCTGCAAGTCGTTATTATCATCCCAGGCGATCGCAAGGAACTCTACAGTGCTACTACCAACACCGTCATCATAATAACCCATACATCAACATTGGAAAACAAGATATTACCGCCCATGTTGATTTTACAGCTTTAGAAAGATGGGGAAAAAGATGCGGTTTAAATCAAGTGGGTTGGACACAACAAGGTTTATTTTTGATGGCTTTAGGTTTAGGAGAAAGAATAGCCGCCCTTTCCTATCAACAACAGTCTATTTCACAACTACTCAAACGCCGGGAAGCACTACACCAACTCATCTCCCCAGAAGGACTAGGTAACTTTGGGGTTTTGGTTCAAAGCAAAGGATTGACTGAAACAGAAACTAGGCGATCGCTCCAAGGACTAACTATACCAGAGTAGAGGGGATTGGTGATTCAATTTTGGATTTTGGATTTTGGATTTTGGATTGTTTTTCTTAACTCCAATCTAAAATCTAAAATCTAAAATCTAAAATTATCCTGACTCCTGACATTAAAACTATATTTGGTGAATCCTGATATCCGTCTTTCTTGGACTAGGATCACAGTGATTACTTCAAGTTAAAAACCTTGGCAAAGAAACAACTATGAATACTCATGATCTGATTGTGCTTGTTACCCTACTTAGCCCCGGCATCCTACTATCAGTTGTAATTATGGCAACTTTCGCAGCCGGAGGCTAATTTCTGGGGACTGGTGACTGGGGACTGGGGATTGGTGACTGGTGACTGGTTACTGGTGACTGGGGACTGGGGACTGAGAAGATAAATAACCCAATTACCAATTACCAATTACCAATTACCAATCACCAATTCCCTTTTTACTTACGATTTACCAAAGGAACGTGAAACATGAAGGTGGCATTTCTGGGAACTGGATTGATGGGACTACCGATGGCTCAAAGGTTATTAGCTGCCAATATAGAGCTAATTGCCTACAACCGCACCCCAGAAAAATTAGCACCATTACAAGCAGCAGGGGCAGCAATTGCCACAAAACCCCGTGAAGCAATTCGTTCTGCTGACTGTATAATTCTTATGCTATCTAACGCCGCAGCTATTTATCATGTCTTGCTCACAGATACTTCTTGGCATACTTTATCAGGACGCAGCATCATTCAAATGGGGACAACTACTCCCCAAGAAAGCCAAGAAATCAGAAATGCGGTAGTTGCGGCTGGTGGTGAATACATAGAAGCGCCTGTACTCGGTAGTATCCCAGAAGCGGAAACTGGCAAATTAATTGTCATGGTGGGTGGTGAAGAAGAACAATATCAACGCCATGTCAAATTACTATCAAATTTTGGACCCGATCCTGTATACATTGGACCTGTAGGATCAGCAGCATCCCTGACTTTAGCACTCAATCAACTCATTGCTTCCCTCACTACTAGCTTTGCCCTGAGTCTGGCTTTTGTCCAGTTGCAAGGCATTGATGTAGAATTATTTATGCGAGTCCTGCGGGACAGTAAACTTTATGCGCCTATCTTTGATCAAAATCTAAACCGGATGTTAGATGGCAATTATTCCAAAGCCAACTTACCCACCAAACAATTGATCAAAGAAATAGATTTATTTATCTCTGAAGCTAAATCCCTTGGTTTGAATCTCAGCAGTATTGAGGGTGTAAAACACATCTTACAGTCAGCAATGAAAATGTCCTATCCAGAAGATGATTATTCTTCTGTTTTCCCCGCTATTCGAGAATGGGGTGAAGCCAGCGGAGAGTAGGTGACAGGTGACAGGTGACAGGGTTAAGATGAATAACCCAATCACCAATCACCTTAAAATGGAATGTCGTCTGGATCGGGTTCTGCTTCTGTCGTGGGTTGATAGGATGGAGGTTGAGAACTTACAGGTTGATAGGTAGGCTCTGGGGTGGTTGGTTGGGGTGCGGGATTTGTAAATGTTGTAGTTGGAGTTTGTGCAGGTCTGCTTGATTGATGATTGACAATCTCTAGGGGACGTTGTGCTGCTGGTTGATCCGTTGGTACACCTTTGCTTAAAGCATGAATCCGTTGTACTGTCAACTCAGCACGTTTTTCTTTAAATCCTTCGGGACGCTCAAAAGTATTCATCCCTAAGCGTCCTTCGATGATCACGCGATCGCCTGGATGATAATTTTGATGAATGTCTTTGGCTAAGTTACCCCAACTTACCACTTTTAACGGATGTGAGGGATCATCTGGCCGCAACCCCGCTACATGAACTATCATTTCTGTTATTTCCAAACCGTCGGGTGTGTGTCGCAGTTGGGGAGCATCATAAATTTCTGCCATTAAAATACAACTGTTCATAGTATTTCCTCCTATTAACTCAAACTTTACAATATTCGGGAAATTAATGATCTCAATTTAGCTTAACAGCCAAATTACACATAGCAGAAGTCAGGAGTCAGGAAAAACCCTCTTTTAATGGGAGTTTCATGAATGCCTTATGCCAGACTGGGCTAACGATTGAGGCCAGAACAGACTTGAGAGGTGCTAATTTAAGTAAGGCAAATTTGTTCAAAGCAGAAATGAGTAGCACAAATATCATGGGTGCAAATTTGCGTGAAGCTGTAATGCCTGATGGCACAGTTCAATATTAGGTGACTGGTGACTGGTGACTGGGGACTGGGGAAGAAAATTTTAGATTTTAGATTTTAGATTGGAGATCACAAAAACAATCCAAAATCCAAAATCCAAAATAAAAAACTCCTGCCTCCTGCCTCCTGAATATTATTCCCCTGTAATAGAGAGTTCACTTACCCAAATTCTCGGACAAACTCCCCCTGGTGTTAATTCTGCTTCCTTCTCTACATAAACAATAGATTTTAACAACTCCAGAAAATCACCTGCTACCGTTGCTGATTCAACACTAATTTTCTCACCTTTATTCACTAACCAACCATCAAAAGGCAAAGAAAACGAACCTTGTAAAGCTTTAACACCTGCATGGAGAGCTTGTAAATCATCAATTAAAATCACATTTTCCGCAGTTTCTAAACTTAATTCTTTTTCTGGTGTACCAGCGCCAAAAACATGATAAAAATTGGGACCAACGCTCACCTTTGCACCAATACTAGCATTACCTGTAGGTTGGGCATTTAACCGTTTTGCAGTTCCCGCACTATGTAAAAAGCTGGTTAACACACCTTTTTCTATTAACTTTACTTGACGGGTTGGTGTACCTTCACCATCAAAACTTTCCGCACCCACATTGGCAGGATGTAAAGCATCATCATAAACTGAAAGTAAAGGTGAAGCAATTTCTTTACCGATATCTTCAGTTGTGGATAAACTTTGATTATCCAGAATATTTTGGGCATTAAATAAATTAGAAAATGCACCCAATAAACTCAAGAAAGCTTCCGCAGAAAAAACCACTTGATATTTACCAGTTTTGATTTTTTCATAATGCAAATGACTGATAGTTTTATCTGCTGTTTCTTTGATACAACCAGCAATATCTAAATCAGCTAAATTCTCCTTAACTCGATATGCTCCTGCACTGCGGGGTTTTTTCCCTTCTTCCTCGGTTTTACTATACAGATAAACTGAAGCCAAAGAATGAGATTCCTTTCTTAAAGCACCATCACTATTAAGATAAAAACGGTCAATATCTCTTTGTGCTAAACCATTATAAGGCACTCCTGTAATGGCAGGATGAGCAGCTAAAAGTTCTTTTTCTGCTACTAATAGTTTTTCAATGAGTTCAGAAACAGGTGCTTGAGGTGCTTTTTCTTTAGGAGTATATTCAATCGGAACGGTTGCTTCTGGACTAAAATCAGGAACGTTTTCTTTAACTCCAAAAAAACTTGCTTCGTAAGCTGTTTGTAAGGCTAATTCTAATCCTTTGGGGTCTACATCTGTGGTACTGGTGACACCCATTGTATTTTCTTCGTTCCAAACTCGAACTGTGACACCAGAACGGTTAGAAGCTTTCACTTGTTTGGGTTCTCCCTGATCAACTTGCACGCTGGTATCGTCTACTGTTGAACCGTAAATGTCAAATTTTTTAATGCCTAGTTTTTGGGCGTTTTCTTGGGCGTATTTAGCGATTTCTTGAATGTTAGACATGATGCAATTTTGGATTTTAGATTTGAGATTTTGGATTTGATAAAGAATTAGAGAAGTTAGATTTTGAGAAATTAGATTTTGGATTTTGGATGTTATGATTTTGGTTTTTGTCGGATAGTTTTGATTGAAGCCACAGTCATAGCTAGAATTTCATTAGTTTCTTGCATTAAATTTTTAAGTTTATCAGGTTCTACTAATCCTGATTCAATTAGAAGTTCTAACCAGTAAAGAGTCTCATCAGTTTCTTCTTCTACAATACTAAGTTTAGCAATCAAGTCAGCAGTAGATTTTACCCGACAAGATGCACGATAATTAGCACCAACAGAAGTTGCAGAACGTAGCAACTGCTTACCAATAACATCCGCAGTTTTTGTCATTGGTAAGGACTCAACTAGGCGAATCACTCTTAATGCAACTTGTTTTGTCCTAGTCTTAAACTGTTGCTCATTCACAATCCAAAATCCAAAATCCAAAATCTAAAATCTAAAATTATCTTCCGCCGACGGTGATGGAATCAACTTTAATATGTGGTTGTCCTACTGTGGTGTAAATGCTGCCACTAACAGAACCACAAAAACCAGGTGCTAGTTCTAAATCTTTGGAACACATAGAGATTTTGTTCATGATTTCTTTTGCTTCGCCGATGAGGGTAGCACCTTTTAATGGTTTGGTAATTTTGCCGTTTTCTATTAAGTAGGCTTCGTCAACGCTAAAGTTAAATTGACCGGTTGCGCCTACACTTCCACCACCCATTTTTTTACAGTAAATACCTTTATCAATGGAAGCAAATAAATCTTCGTTGCTGTATTCGCCGGTATCAATATATGTGTTTCTCATGCGACTTGCAGCCGCAAAGGTGTAATTTTGACGGCGACCACTGCCTGTTCTGGGGTGTCCAGTTCTTACTGAACCAGTTCTGTCAGCTAGGAAGTTTTTGAGAACGCCTTTTTCTATTAATAATGTTCTTTGGGCGGGCATTCCTTCGTCATCCATATCAATTGTGCCGAAGGCATTGTCAGAACGTCCTTCATCCCAAGCTGTTAAACTTTCATGGGCGATTTTTTCGCCTTTTTTATCCGCAAATGGTGTGGTTTTACGTTCAATTTGAGTAGTTTCTAATAAATGTCCGCAAGCTTCATGGAATATTACTCCCCCAAAATGATTGGCCATGATAATGGGGTAATTTCCTGATTCTACGTAATCTGCATATAGCATTTTACCCGCAGATTCGGCAATTTGTTCGGAAGCTTGTTGATAATCCCAGGTTTTCAGGAAGTTGGGGTCACTGGTGTTTCCGGCACGTTCACCGATGGAAGCACGGTTGGCACCATCAGCACAGAGAATATTAAAGCCGACTGACTGGGTGAGGCGAATATCACGGGCAAATGTGCCATCACTGGCAGCAACTAATACTTCTTGCCAGTCACGGAAGTAGGTAGCGCGGCGAGACTGAACGTGGGTAGCTTTTTTGTTGAGTTGGGTAGTACCATCAAGAAGGATTTCTCCCATTTCGCGGATGGAACTGCATAAGGAGAGCCAGCCATCTTTACCGCGTTTGGTGGCGTAGTCTCTCAATAATTCTAGGTTGATTTCGGGGATGAAAGCACTTGGTCCTGGCAGTTGTAATCCCAGGATGGAAAGACCTTTTTCTAAGGCTGCTTTTAGTCCAGCAAATGTTAGGTTATTGGTGCTAACGTAACAGTCGGCTTTGCCTCGAAATACTCTCACTCCTGCACCACTGGCTAAACTGGGTGAGATGCTGGTGATGGTGTCGTCTTCTGCTAAACAACTAATGTAGTTACGACGTTCTAAGAAAAATTCTACAAAATCTGCACCAGCAGCGCGTCCTAGTCCCAAAAGGGTGGCCAGGGGCGCTTCCCAGGTGTCGTCGAAGCGTTCTGTTGTTGATGAATACTTTAAACTGGGGAGTTGATTGGAAAGAAGTAGGGTATTTGTAAGCATGAATGGCCTCGTCTGCTGGCTTTTTGACTGAAAATATCCTGGTGTGTTTAGTCTAACAAATCCATCAAAGTCACTGTGGGCATTTAGGCTGTAGAGGTTTCCTCACTTTATTATCTTGGTTTTTTTTCTCACGCAGAGGCGCAGAGTCGCAGAGAGGTATAAGTAAGAGGTATAAGTAAGAGGTATGGGATTTGGGAAAAAAAAGATTTCTATCAATAAGGGTGGGTGTTTTCTCAAGATTGTTGAGAATGATGTCAATAATTTAACGAGTTTTGGTAATTTCAGCTAGGGGGTTGACATTTGTTCTGAGTTTTGCTATATTTTTATTAAGTCTAGGAATCTGTCCGCGCCATATATAACAGGTTTTGAATTGTTTAGGTTGGGATTCGCAGGATTTAAGAATTTGCATACTGGAATTTTCTGTAATTTTCTATAGTTTGATGAGAATTTGTTAAGGTTAAAGGATAAATTAGGATTTGGGTTTTTTGATGGTTTGAGGTTAGAAGCAATGACTCAGGAATTAATAGACCTCAGAAATAATATTTTACAAGGACGTTACGCAGAAGCTTTGGAAATTGTAGATGAATTGGCAGGAATGAGTAAACAAGCTATTCTGCGAAATATTCAATCTTATTTAAAAATTTTATTGATTCATTTGATTAAAAATCAAGTGGAACAGAGATTAACTGCATCTTGGGTTGCTTCTATTAGTAATTCTATTAGAGAAATTAAAAAGATAAATTTGAAGGATAATAAAAAATCCTATTATGTGAATGAAGATGAATGGACTAATTTAATTGAGGAAGAAGTAATTGAGGATGCGATAGTTGACGCTAGTTTTGAGGTAACGAACGGTAAATACAGTCGTTCGCAGCTTGCAGGAATTATAGATAAAGATGAAATTTTAGCTACTGCAAATAAATTGTTGTCTTTAACTTATGTTTATTCTGCTAAGGAGTTACCAGCAATTATGGATGATTATATCGCTCAGTTGGTTGGTGGAGATGATTGGCAGTAAAATTGATTAATGATTATTATGATAAGAAATAAAAAAATGGGATTTTGTCTGAATCAGGATGTCCAAGATTTGAGGATGTACAAGATGAGATTTTATGTATTGTTTTTGGGGATTCTTGAATGTGGGTGGAAATTAAGATGTTGAAGATTGAAAAATTTACTATATATGCGCCCACGTATTTCCACTTCTAACATAAGTGTACTGTAAATTTTTGGCATTGTCAAGTCTTAAAACAAAAAAAATCACAAAAATCCTGAAAATGGGGATTTTGAGATTTCATGCAGTGGTAAAAAGAGCGATCGCCAAATTATAAATCATCAAAAATAAATCATCAAAAATAAATCATCAAAAATAAATCATCAAAAATCCTGTAAATCCTATAATCCTGGATATCCTGATTCAGACAAGTTGATCACAATTTTATCACATCTAAATTTTCAATGATTTTTCTGCTTGGAAATGCAGCAATAATCCATATTCCAAACCTTCAACTACAGCTTGATAAGAAGCTTCTAAAATATTAGCAGAAACTCCAATAGTTGTCCAGCGTTGTTGACCATTTCCCGACTCAACCAAAGCGCGTGTTTTTGCTGATGTTCCTCTATTTCCGTTGAGTATTCTTACCTTATAATCAGTCAGTTCAAAATCGGCAATTTGTGGATAAAAATTCATCAAAGCTTTGCGTAAAGCAGCATCCAAAGCTGCAACTGGACCATTACCTTCTGCTGCTTCCAGAATATTTTGACCATTCACAGCTACTTTAATTGTAGCTAAAGAATTGGTGCTTTTTTTCCCTTCCACCAAATCACAATTAACATGAAAACCTTGAACTTCAAAAAACTCCTGTCTTAGTCCTAAAGCTGTATACATTAATAGAGCAAAACTAGCTTCCGCAGCTTCAAATTGATAACCTTCACTTTCCAAGTCTTTCATGCGTTGGAGAATGAGTTTAGTTTGGGGATCATTTTTATTTAATTCTATTCCCAAAGTGCGAGCTTTAGCTAAAACATTGCTTAAACCAGACTGTTCAGAAATGACAATGCGACGACGATTTCCTACCTGTTCAGGTGTAATATGTTCATAAGTTAAAGGATTACGTTCCACCGCAGAAACATGAATCCCTCCTTTGTGAGCAAAAGCTGAACGTCCTACATAGGGTGCATGATCATCAGGTGCGAGATTGACAACTTCACTAACAAAACGACTGGTTTCTGTAAGTTGATGTAGCTGGTGTTCACTGATACAGCTATAACCAAGTTTTAGCTGTAAATTAGGAATCAGAGAACACAGGTTAGCATTACCGCAGCGTTCACCATAACCATTTATAGTCCCTTGTACCATTTTTGCACCTGCCATCACTGCTGCTATAGCATTAGCAACTGCCATTTCTGAATCATTATGTGTATGTATTCCTATGTGGGGAATTGGTGATTGGTGATTGGTGATTGGTGATTGGGTCAGAGTTTTTTCTGTATTTCCTATTTCCTTGACGACACCTGAGACAATTTGAGAAACTTCATGGGGTAAAGTTCCGCCATTGGTATCACATAAAACTAACCATTCCGCCCCTGCTTTTGCGGCTGTTTTGATTGTTTGTAAAGCATAATGAGGATTTTGCTTATAACCATCAAACCAATGTTCAGCATCATAAATTACACGCCGTCCTTGAGAGATTAAATACTCAATCGTGTCGCGGATCATGGCTAAATTTTCATCCAGACTGGTCTTGAGTCCTTCTATAACGTGCAAATCCCAAGATTTTCCAAAAATTGTCACCCAGCGTGTACCAGCCGCCAAAATCGCTTGTAACATGGGTTCATCACTGGCTTGGGTATGAGGACGACGGGTGGAACAGAAGGGAACTATTTCCGCTTGTTTGAGGGGGTTTTCTTGGAGTTGCCAGAAAAACTGGACATCTTTAGGATTCGCCCCTGGCCAACCACCTTCAATAAATGGTATACCTAGTTGATCTAGTCTGTGGGCAATGCGTAATTTATCTTCTATGGACACTGATAAACCTTCCCGTTGAGTACCATCACGGAGAGTAGTGTCATATAACCAAATTTGAGGAGAGGTAGTTTTACTCATAGGTTGTGATTGGTAATTGGTAATTGGTGATTGGTGATTGGTGATTGGTAATTGGTGATTGGTGATTGGTGATTGGTGATTGGTGATTGGTAATTGGTGATTGGTAATTGGTAATTGGTGATTGGTAATTGGTAATTGGTAATTGGTAAATTTATTTCTGTCACCTGTCACCTGTCACCTGTTACCTGTTTTAATTTAGTTTGGTAATTTAAATATGCCGAAAGTTGTAGCTCAAGGTAAATTAATTGAGTGTGAAAACAAAGCCAATTTAAGAAAAGTGCTGCTAAAAAATGGTGTTGACCTCCATAACGGTGGTTCTCAGGTAATAAACTGTCGGGGTATTGGCAGTTGTGGTACTTGTGCGGTTAAGGTAGAAGGCGAAGTGTCAGCAGCAAATTGGCGTGATCTAACGCGGCGATCGCTTCCTCCCCATTCTCCTACATCTGATTTGCGTTTAGCTTGTCAAACTCAGGTTTTAGGAGATGTGAAAGTTACAAAATTTGATGGTTTTTGGGGTCAAGGTTCTGAGATAGTTTGGACACCAGAAGGTTAAAAAGGAGACAAAACAAGATGGGTAGATGGACTCCCTTAATTTTAATGGCTGGAGGCGTGGCAATTTTACTAGGTACGTTACTTGGTATTAATTTTCCGATGGGTGGACAACAAACTGCTAATGTTCCTCCTGGAAGGAGAGAGTCTAGTGTCTTGCCAGCCAATATTAATGTTAATAGCACTGCCAGTAGGGATGATTCAACCGCTGCTAACAGAAATAACACTGAAACCTCCAACACTAACAGAAATGATTTTTCTGATGATACTCGCCGCACCAGTGTAGCTCAAAGTAATGCCAATACTACGCCTACAGGTTCTGGTGATAGTACACAAGGCTCAAATAATACTGATACTGATACTTCTACTTCTGCAACAGATACTAGCTCAAATTCAGGTACTATCGATCAAGATAAACAACCTATTCGCGCTTTATGGTAATGGGGATTGGTGATTGGTGACTGGGGACTGGGGACTGGGGACTGGGTAAAAACAACTATCAACTATCAACTATCACCAATCACCAATTAATAATCCTGATAGGTTATTAGTTATGTACTAATGACTAATAACTATTGACTGATGACTAGCGACGTTTTAATTATTGGTGGTGGCATTATCGGGTTGGCTTGCGCTGTTGAGTTAAAGTTGCGGGGTGCAAATGTTACTGTCGTTTCCCGTGATTTTACTGCCGCAGCCAGCCATGCAGCCGCAGGAATGTTAGCCCCTGATGCGGAAAATATCGCCGATGCTGCTATGCTTGATTTGTGTCGGCGATCGCTCTCTTTATATCCTGACTGGATTAGTAAATTAGAAGAGTTAACAGCCAAAAAAGATTTAAACAATACAGGTTATTGGCCTTGTGGCATCCTCGCCCCAGTATATCAGGAGGCAGGGGAGAAAAAGGAATTTATTCCCAATCACCAATCACCAGCTTATTGGTTAGATAAAGCAGCTATTCATGAATATCAACCGGGGTTAGGCGCTGATGTGGTTGGTGGTTGGTGGTATCCTGAAAATGGCCAGGTTGATAATCAAACTTTGGTGAAAGTGTTGCGGACTGCGGCTGAGTCTTTGGGTGTATCATTCAAAGATGGTGTGACAGTTGAGGCGATCGCCCAGCAACAAGGGCAAGTTATCGGTATCCAAACTAACATAGGTTTTCTTAGGGCTGACCATTATCTTGTAGCGGCTGGTGCTTGGTCTAATCAATTATTACCTTTAACAGTGCATCCCCGCAAAGGTCAAATGTTGCGGTTGCGAGTACCGGAATTTCTGACAGAATTACCTTTAACAAGGGTTTTATTTGGTGAAGATATTTACATTGTTCCCCGTCGTAACCGTTCTATTGTTTTAGGTGCTACCAGTGAAAATGTCGGTTTTACTCCCGATAACACACCAGCAGGTATTCAAAGCTTACTGGAAGGTGCAACCCGTCTTTTTCCCCAATTAGCAGATTATCCCATTCAAGAAATGTGGTGGGGTTTTCGTCCTGCTACTTCCGATGAATTACCGATTTTAGGCGAAAGTCATTGTAAAAATTTAACCTTTGCTACTGGTCACTATCGCAATGGTATTTTACTTGCACCAGTCACAGCAAATTTAATTGCGGATGTGATTTTGTCACAAACAACCGATCCGCTTTTAACTCATTTCCATTATTCCCGCTTTCAAAATACACCCGTTCCCACTCAGTCATCTACTACAACATCCATGCTTACCCATCCTGCTAATTTCACCAACGGACATAGTAAAAATTTATATATTCAACCTGCGGAATTTAACTTACAAGATTCAGGTTTAGTTATTGCTGGTAAAACCTTTCAATCTCGCTTGATGACAGGAACAGGAAAGTATCGCAGTATTGAAGAAATGCAGAAAAGTGTTGCTGCTAGTGGTTGTCAAATTGTTACCGTTGCTGTCAGAAGGGTACAAACTAACGCTCCTGGTCATGAAGGTTTGGCAGAAGCTTTAGATTGGGGTAAAATTTGGATGTTGCCTAATACTGCTGGTTGTCAAACTGCGGAAGAAGCGATCCGGGTGGCACGGTTAGGACGGGAAATGGCGAAGTTATTAGGACAGGAAGATAATAATTTTGTCAAGTTAGAAGTTATACCTGATGCTAAATATTTGTTGCCTGATCCCATTGGTACTTTGCAAGCGGCGGAACAGTTGGTAAAAGAAGGTTTTGCGGTATTGCCTTATATTAATGCTGATCCCATGTTAGCAAAGCGATTAGAAGAAGTTGGTTGTGCCACTGTGATGCCTTTAGCTGCGCCTATTGGTTCAGGACAAGGGTTGAAAACTACCGCCAATATTCAGATTATTATTGAAAATGCCAAAGTGCCGG
Organism: Sphaerospermopsis sp. LEGE 00249; assembly: GCF_014299995.1. Lineage (NCBI taxonomy): Bacteria > Bacillati > Cyanobacteriota > Cyanophyceae > Nostocales > Aphanizomenonaceae > Sphaerospermopsis > Sphaerospermopsis sp. LEGE 00249. The sequence continues at coordinate 37,107 of NZ_JACJUZ010000024.1, forward strand.
TGGTGGTAGATGCGGGTATTGGTGCGCCTTCAGAAGCTGCACAAGCGATGGAATTGGGTGCGGATGCGTTGTTAATTAATAGTGCGATCGCCCTAGCTGAGAATGCACCTGCAATGGCTTATGCAATGGGTTTAGCAACTGTAGCCGGTCGCATAGCTTATTTAGCGGGAAGAATGCCAATTAAAAACTATGCTAGTGCGAGTTCACCTTTAACGGGAACTATTACTGCTTAATTTGGTATTAGATATTTAGAAATGTAAAGACGTTGCATAAAACGTCTTTATAAAGTTTTAATATTTTATACCGTTTCTTTATGAGACTGCGCTAAATTTGCAAACCTCTTTCTTTGTGTTCTTTGCGTCCTTTGCGGTTAGTCATATAATTTAGCGCATCTTCATAGGAAATTAGTATTAGCCATTAGTTTAGTAGGGGCGAAGCATTCGGGTGATAACTCATCGCTGAAACCAGTTCATATTCTGTCCGAATGCTTCGCCCTTACGATTAATGCAATAAATCGGTCTTCTAGAATAATTTTTTCTATACAACCTCATCTAAAAATAGTATAATATTAAGTGATTTATTGATATCAAACCCCTGAAAAAATAGCCAACAAAAATCAATTATGAAAAATCTCTGGAATGATCAAGAAGCAGCCCAATATCAAGGAGAATTAGAACTGCGAGTATATACATCTCGTCTCTTAGGAAAAAATCCTGCTTTAGTTTTACATGGAGGAGGAAATACTTCTGTCAAAATCAAAGAAAAAAACCTAGTAGGAGAAATAGAAGAAATCCTTTATGTAAAAGGTAGTGGTTGGGACTTAGCAACCATCCAAAAAGAAGGTTTTGCTCCCGTGAGAATGTCTCATTTATTAAAATTAGCTAAACTACCAGCTTTATCTGATCCTCAGATGGTAAATGAGCTAAAAACTCAAATGACCATTGCTACAGCCCCTTCGCCTTCAGTGGAAACAATTCTCCACGCTATCTTACCCTACAAATATGTAGATCATACCCATGCAGATGCCATTGTCACTATTACCAACACTCCCAACGGTTGCCAAAGAATTAAAGAAATTTATGGGGATAAAGTTGTCATAATTCCCTATATTATGCCAGGGTTTGATTTAGCCAGAATTTGTGGTGAAAAATTCCCACTAGAAGCAGGAGAAAACACCATCGGCATGGTTTTGATGAATCATGGTATTTTCTCCTTTGGAAACACTGCTCAAGAGTCTTATGAAAGAATGATTTCACTGGTGAGTGAAGCCGAAGAATATTTACAGAAAAATCAAGCCTATTCTCCTACTCCCAGTGGTGTGATTGCACAAAAATCTTTAGCTCCTACCTTAGCAAAATTACGTCATAGACTATCAACAAAAGCAGGTTTTCCAGTTATTTTATCCAGTCATCGAGATTCTAAATATATTGCTTTTGCTAGACGAGAAGATATTGCTGTTATTTCTCAACAAGGTCCGGCTACACCAGATCATGTAATTCGTACTAAACGTCTGCCTTTAATTGGTCAAGATATCAAAGCTTATAGTCAAGCTTATCAAGACTATTTTAAAACCTATTCCAGTCCTGAACATACCATATTAGATACCATTCCCAGAGTAATCCTTGATCCAGAATTAGGACTATGTACAATTGGCAAGGATATTAAATCAGCAAATATTGTTGCCGACATCTATGATCATACCATTGATATCATCGAAACTGCCACCAATTTAGACCAATATCAAGCTTTATCAGCCAAAGATATTTTTCAAGTAGAATATTGGGATTTAGAGCAAGCAAAATTAAAAAAATCAGGAAAAGAACCCCCTTTTACTGGAGAAATTGCCTTAGTTACAGGAGCAGCTTCGGGAATTGGTAAAGCCTGTGTAGAATCTCTTCTAAAAAGAGGGGCTGCGGTTGTGGGTTTAGATATTAATTCTCAGATTGAAACCCTTTATAAACGTCCTAATTTTTTAGGAATCACCTGTGATGTAACCGATGAAAATGCAATTACTCAAGCTCTAGAAACAGCTATTGGTAAATTTGGCGGTTTAGACATCTTAATTCTGAATGCTGGTATCTTTCCTCGTGGTTGTCATATTAAAGATTTATCAACCCAGGAATGGCGTAAGGTAATGGATATCAATTTGGATGCTAACTTAATTTTAATGAGAGAAAGTCATTCCTATTTAAAATTAGCACCTAAAGGCGGTAGAGTAGTCATAATTGGCTCGAAAAATGTCTATGCACCTGGAGTTGGTGCAGCAGCATATTCGGCTTCTAAAGCTGCGTTAAATCAATTAACAAGAGTTGCTGCTTTAGAATGGAGTCAAGATAAAATTCGCATTAATTCTGTACATCCAAATGCAGTTTTTGATACGGGAATTTGGACAGAAGAAGTATTAAATTCTCGTGCTGCTGCTTATGGTTTAACGGTAGAAGAATATAAAACTAATAATCTGCTGCAAGTTGAAATCACTAGCCATGACGTAGCCGAATTAGCAGCGGAAATGTGTGGTAATTTATTCATGAAAACAACTGCTGCTAATATTCCCATTGATGGTGGGAATGAAAGAGTGATTTAGTGATTGAGGATTACTATAGGAGGAGACAGGAGGTAAAAATGTGGGATGTATTTGATTTTTGCAGAAAATTAGATATTCGAGTTTGTCTCAAAACTTCCAACCTGTCTTCCATCCCCAAATTTGAACTTTACCTGTATATTCACAATTAAATTTTCAGGACTTTTACAACTAATTTACAACTGATAATGGAGGAATTATCATGTTAGAAGTTAAGCCACGTTTTCAAAGTTTTGAAGAATATTTAGCTTATGATGATGGTTCAGATAAATTATATGAATTATTTAATGGAGAGTTAATAGAAATGCCACCAGAATCAGGAATTAATGTACAAATAGCAAATCGAATTTTCCTAATTTTTGCATTATTAATAGGAACTGATAGGGTACGGGGACATGGTTTAGAATTGGAAGTAAGAGGAGAACCGAGAAACCGTTATCCTGATTTAACTATTATTCTAGAAGAACATATTCAACAATTAGCAAAACGTAATACTATCAGATTATCAATGTTACCACCTTTGTTAGTGGTTGAAGTGGTTAGTCCTGGGGAGTTACAAAGAGATAGAGATTTTATTGCCAAGCGGTTACAATATCAAGATTGTGGTATTCCTGAATATTGGATTATTGATCCAGAAAATAAAAGTGTTTTAGTGTTGGAATTAATTGATGGTATTTATCAGGATGTGGGGATTTTTGCTGGTGATGATTTGGTGATTTCTCCACAGTTTCAGGATTTAAGTTTGCGGGTAGAACAGATTTTTGATTTTTGATTTATGGTAATTTACCTATCGAGAACGCACAGCAATATCATTTTGATTGCCTGTTCATCATAAATAGGGTTTGCTGAAAAAGTCTCTTCGTTAAGGCAGGGAATAGGGAATAGGGAATAGGCAAGAGTTTGGGTGATCTGTTAGTAACCAATTCTTTTATCTCGTTCCCAGTCTCCGACTGGGAATGCCGTCATGAGTCTCCGACTCAACCTTTCCAAAATCAATCAACTCCACCTCCAACAAACTCGGTAATCCCATATAATTACGATAGCTAGAATAACGCCAATGAGCCGGATCATCAACATAACCACGTCTCACAGGATTATTGTGCATATACTCTAATTTCTGCCTGAAAATCTCCTCATTGAAAATTGCCTGGGGATGAAAACCTTCTTGCCACAATTGATAATCTTGTTTAATCTTATGTCTTAATTTATAAAATTCCAACTGATTCAGTATATATTCAGCCTTATTTTTATGCAGTAAGTCAATAATTGAACGGCCAGTAAATGATTTAAAATTTCCTATTTCTTTGGATAAGTTTGCAGATGCTGCGATGAGATGAAGATGATTTTCCATAATCACATAACCATACAATGTCAACCTCTGTTTTTGCTGCATGAAATTCAGAGAATTTATGATAATTTGCACAATTTCAGTTTGTCCAAATAATGGCATCCAATTAACTATTGTGCTGGTTATGAAATGGGGTTGAGTTCCTAATACATGATACTTACTGCGTCCCATTGTTTCATTTTGTTTGGTAGATGTGGTGATTTGATTTTAATCTGGGAGACAGAAGTTATACATCGTATAATTAAGGATATTTGGTAAATTTGTGATACATAAGAGTTATCATCAGAGGGAGGCAGAGCCTCTAAAATGGCATTCCCAGTCGGAGACTGGGAACGAGTAAACGAGTTAAAATGAGTTACAATGAGTTACAATGAGTTACAATATGGAAGGATGGGAGGCAGAGCCTCTAAAACGGCATTCCCAGTCTGGAGACTGGGAACGAGGAGCGAGGGGGTTAGACGTTCAATGGTTGTCTAGTATTCACCGGCTGATAATGTCCATTACTTTCCACTGGTACAGGTTTGACCATCTCTTTCCCTGTAATTAATCTTGCGCCACGATTGCGGGTAAAATAATTCCAAACCCATTGAATCATGACTACTAATTTGTTATCAAATTCAATCAGGAAGTAGATGTGAATAAATAACCAGAAAAACCAAGCTAGGAAACCTTTAAGTTTTATAAACCCTAAGTCCACAACGGCGGCGTGTTGCCCAATCATTGCTAAACTGCCTCTATCCACATAGTTAAATTGGGGTAGGATTTCACCTTTAAGGCGTTTTTGTACGAGCTTGGCTACATATTCCCCTTCTTGCATGGCTACTGGTGCAACTCCAGGTAGGGGTTTTCCGTTTTGATGGGCAAAATTCGCTAAGTCTCCCACTACAAAAATATTAGAGTGTCCTTTAATACTGAGGTCTGGTTCAACTATTACACGACCAGCGCGATCGCATTCTGCCCCAGTCTTATCCATTAACACTTTACCCATTGCGGAAGCTTTGACACCAGCCGCCCACAATACGGTTTTGGAAGCAATAGTTTTTACTTCGTCACCTTGCTTAATCGTAACAATATCATTTTCAATATTAGTTACCAGGGTTTTGGTTTGCACATCTACACCCAAAGCTTCTAAAGATGCTTGCGCTTCTTGGGATAATTCTGGTGCGAAGGGAGGGAGAACTCTGTCTAAACCTTCTAGCAATAAAACCTTAGTTTCTGAGGTGTCAATGTTGCGGAAGTCTTCTTTGAGGGTTTGGGTGGCTAATTCGGCGATCGCCCCCGCTAATTCTACCCCAGTTGGACCACCACCCACAATTACAAAAGTTAACAAAGCCCGACGTTTAGCAGGATCGCTTTCTTTTTCCGCCGCTTCAAACGCCATAAAAATCCGCCGACGCATTTCAATGGCATCTTCTACGGTTTTTAAACCCGGTGCAAACTCTTCCCAGTTATCCTTGCCAAAATAAGAGTGCTTCGCACCTGTAGCGACAATCAAAGTATCATAGGGTACGGTTTCACCACCCACCATCACCTTTTGTTCTGTGGTGTCAATATCATTCACCTCACCCAGCAAAACAGTGGTATTTTTGCTCTTGCTGAGAACAGAACGCAAGGGAGAAGAAATATCTGCTGGAGACAAAGCACCAGTAGCTACTTGGTACAACAGAGGTTGAAACAGGTGAAAATTCCGTTTATCTATCAGTGTCACGTTGACATTAGCTTTAGCTAGTGCTTTAGCCGCATATAGTCCACCAAAGCCTCCACCAACGATAACTACCTGATGAGGTGGTTTTCTGTCATGTAAATCAACCATAAGAATTGTTTCCTTGTATTACTGATGCTGTAACTATTCTTAACATTTTTGTATCAAAGTTGTCACAAATTTTTCTGGCTATTGTGAACTTTTGATAAAAAAGGGAAAGTAGTGGAGGTGACTGGGGACTGGGGACTGGGTAAGATTATTTTCCCAATCACCAATCACCAATTACCAATCACCAATCACCAGTCACCAATCTGCGGTACAATCATAAATCTGCCAATTTCTTAACAACCTTTGTGAACAGGAGATGCTTCTATGGCGCGTATGTATTATGATGAAGATGCTAATTTAGACCTTTTAGCGGGAAAAACCGTTGCTATTATTGGTTACGGTTCTCAAGGTCACGCCCACGCGCTAAATTTAAAAGATAGTGGTGTAAATGTAATTGTAGGTCTATATCCTGGCAGTAAGTCAATTGCAAAGGCTGAAGCGGCTGGTTTAACAGTAAAAAACGTTGCTGATGCTGCTAAAGCTGCTGACTTGATCATGATTTTATTACCTGATGAAGTTCAGAAAACTATTTACACAAATGAAATAGCACCTAATTTAGAAGCAGGAAATATCTTAGCGTTTGCACACGGTTTTAATATCCACTTTGGGCAAGTTGTACCTCCTGCGGATGTTGATGTAATCATGGTTGCACCTAAAGGACCAGGCCATTTAGTACGTCGTACTTATGAGCAAGGACAAGGAGTACCAGCGTTATTTGCAGTATATCAAGATGCTACAGGTAAAGCACGCGATCGCGCAATGGCTTATGCTAAAGGTATTGGTGGTACACGCGCAGGTGTTTTAGAAACCACATTCCGCGAAGAAACCGAAACCGACTTATTTGGTGAACAAGCTGTATTGTGTGGTGGTTTAAGTGCTTTAATTAAAGCCGGTTTTGAAACCTTAATTGAAGCAGGTTATCAACCAGAATTAGCATATTTTGAATGTTTGCATGAAGTTAAACTCATCGTTGACTTAGTAGTTGAAGGTGGTTTGGCAACCATGCGCGATAGTATTTCTAATACTGCGGAATATGGTGACTATACCCGTGGTCCCCGCGTTGTTACTGCTCAAACCAAAGCAGAAATGAAGAAGATTTTAAGTGAAATTCAATCTGGACAATTTGCGCGGGAATTTGTATTAGAAAACCAAGCAGGTAAACCCGGTTTCACCGCTATGCGTCGTCAAGAAGCTGAACATCCTATTGAGGAAGTTGGTAAAGATTTACGCGCTATGTTTAGCTGGTTGAAGAAAGCTTAATTCTTGGTAGTTAAAGAGGTAATTGGTGGTTTTTTAATTACCAATAACCTCTGACAACTATTTTTTTATTAAATAAACTACATTTAGCTTTTGTTTCGCGCAAAGAGAAAAAGGAGCAAAGGCGCAAAGTAAAGAAGTCTCTGGGGTGATTTTATTTTAACAATAAACACATTTTTAATTTTTAATTTTTAATTTTTAATTTTTAATTTTTATTCAATTTCCCAGTCTTCTAATTGTAATTCGGGAATACGTGAAAATTCTCTGGTATTGTGTGTGACTAATATTAAATTGTGAGCTAAAGCAATAGCTGCAATTTGTAAATCATAAGCTCCGATGGGTGTACCTTGAGCAGTAAGTTGAGCGCGAATATTGCCGAAAATGTCAGCAGCTTGATCATCAAAAGGTAAAGATTGATAATGATCAAGAAATGCTTTTTGTCTTTGTAGTGTGCGTGTAGGATTATTACTTTTCATTGCACCATAAAAAAGTTCTGCTTTGACTACAGAACACACAGCTATATCTTGAGTTGGTACTGATAAAATGCGATCGCTAATAGATGCAGACCGACCATTTAAGTACATTGCACAAACATTAGTATCAATTAGGTAAAGCATTTAGGAATCAAATACTCCTTCCATTTTTTCATCTAGGTTATCAAAAATACTGTTATCATCAATGATAATCGGATCATCAGCACAAATTCCATATAGCGATGCTAAAGATGATTTTTCGGTTTTCTGTATAGGTTGATAAACAATTATTACTTCTACATCTGTATCTTGAATTTCAGGTAAAGATATATGTAGCATTCCATCATGACCAACATAAGATTTTATTGTCATACTTTGCATGGTCAATTTTTCTCCCTAAATTTTGATAATCCTCATTTGATTATACACAATTTTAGGAATCATGGTCTAAAAATCAAATTATAAAAATCATTATAGAAATCAAATTATAAAAAAATTAAAAGACAATTATTTTTTTGAGTTTTTCCATGTTTAAATAATTGAGGTAATAATTAGCAGTTATCGAAATATGCACCAAAAATCAGCCGCATTAAAGTTTGTGATTTTACTTGGTTTTGTAAGTCTTTGCGCTGATGCAACCTATGAAGGAGCGCGGAGTATTACAGGAGCTTATTTAGAAGTTCTAGGCGCGAATGGAACTATAGTTGGTTTAGTTGCAGGTTTCGGGGAATTAATAGGTTATGGTTTCCGTTTAGTGATTGGTTATCTTAGTGATAAAACAGGTAAATATTGGGGAATTACAACTTTAGGTTTCATTTTAAATACCGCCGTTGTCCCATTTTTAGCCCTAGCTGGAAGATGGGAAGTAGCCGCAGGTTTAATGATGGCTGAACGCACAGGTAAAGCAGTACGTACCCCCCCCAGAGATGCCTTACTTTCCCATGGTGTAAGTCAAATTGGTAGCGGTTTTGGCTTTGGTTTGCATGAAGCAATGGATCAAACTGGAGCAGTTTTAGGACCTCTAGCTGTAGCGGCAATGGTTTATTTTTTGGGAGAATATCGCCAAGGTTTTAAAATTTTAGTTATCCCGGCAATTTTAGGATTAATTGTATTATTAATACTCCAGAAATTATATCCTAACCCCAGTGATTTTGAAGAAGAAAAAATACTTGATCAAGGTGATAAATTACCCCGGATATTTTGGATTTACTTGGGTGCTGTAGCCGTTATTGCGGCTGGTTATGCAGATTTTCCTTTGATTGCTTTCCATTTCCAAAAAGGAGAAATAGCCACTGGGCAAACCATTCCTTTATTTTATGCTTGGGCAATGGGAGTTGATGCTGTAGCTGCTCTGATATTTGGATATTTGTTTGATCGTATCGGGATTTCTATGCTGATTGTTGCAGCTTTATTTTCCTCCCTATTTGCACCTTTAGTATTTTTTGGAGATATGCGGTTTGCCCTTTTAGGAATGGCATTTTGGGGTATTGGAATGGGAGCGCAAGAATCAATTCTCAAAGCAGCAATAGCAAAAATTGTCCCTAAAAATAAACGCGCAACAGCTTACGGAATTTTTAGTACAGGCTATGGTTTAGCTTGGTTTTTAGGTAGTGCTTTCATGGGAATTTTGTATGATCACTCTATTACTTTCTTAGTGGTTTTTTCTTCCCTAACTCAACTTTTAGCAATTCCTTTCTTTACCTGGGTACAATTAAAAGCTAACAATTTTTCTGCTCCTTCTCCAGAAGTTCAGGTAGGTGAATAAATAAAGCTGAATTTCTTTCTTGTTTTCTTTTTCTTGTTCCCAGTCTCAGACTGGGAATACAATTTAAGAGTCTCTGACTCTAGTTAAATAAACAAGGTAGAACCTTGTTAAATTCATTCCCATACAGAGTATGGGTACGAGAAAAAATGGGAGCATACTTATTATTTACTCAGTCTCTCTCCTGATACTAGCTGATTACTGATTACTGATAGCTGAATGCTGAAAATTAACTCAACCGTTGTTTCAACCACAAAGCTAATAAAGGTAAAGCCAAGCGATAACCTTGTTCAGCACTGTAAATTAAACCTTTGTGTTGTAACCCAGTTAAAGCACCTTGCAAACTTCCACCTCTAGAAAGTCCATGTTTTTGGATATATTCTTTACTCTGTGGTTTATCTGTCGGATCAACTGCTAAACATTCTAAAAGATGTATTTGACTTGCAGGTAATAACATCAATAAAGATTCATAAGTTATAGATAAATCTTTGAGCATTCCTTCAATTACTTGCTGTACTTTTTGCTCAGTAATTAAACCTTGATCATGTTCTAAACTTGATAACCTGCGAATTAATGCCATTGCATCACCTATATTTCCCTGCACTGCATCTAAAAATACTTGTAATCCTTGGGAATGGGGATCAAATTTGAGATTTTCTGTATGTAAAATCTCTCGCGCCCACAATGCTAAAACATCTTTAGATAAAGGTGCTAATTCCATTGTTTCTATAGAATAAATACTATCATCTTGATGATGGCTAGTTTCTGCAATTGTCGCCAATAAAACGTAACTTACATGAGGATGGTTTTTAACTTCTTGTCTAAATGTTGATTCCCATAAACCATTGCGATCCCAAGAACGAATATGGGGAAAACTTTGTAAAATCAATACTACTCTCTGGTTTAAATCATTAGCCATTATTTGTAATAATTCAATTAGGCTAGTAAATGCTTGCCAGAGTTGTTTTTGATTTAAAGAATGTAATAATTTAAGTTTACTTTCACTATTAAAAATAAAAAACTCACTCTCTTTTTTTTCCACCCAAGATTTAATTTTCTTTGCTTGCCAATTTTGACTAATTGCTTCTAGTAATAATTGCAAAAATCTTTCACCATCTGTAGCACGAATACAGTCTATTTCTAAGACTACCGCACCCACTTCCTGCGCTGCAACTTTAACTAAAGTTCTTCTACCGCTTCCAGGTACTCCTGTAATTAATAAATCTTCATCTTTTGCAAGTATGTCTATAATGCGCTGAAATTCTTTAGAACGTCCAATTAATTGTAATGAAGTGGATAAATAAAAATTCACGGGTTTATTTGCGGGTTGTATGTTTGGTGTTATTAAAGAAAACATAAATCATTAGGTGTTGTTATGATTATTATAATAATTATTTAGTGTTCTGCTGTAATTAGCACCTACTTTTAGTGCTATTAATAATGTAACACTTTCAAAAACAAAAATTTCCGATTTCAAACAGCAACTTTTCCCTCAATCCAATAATACACATTTATATATTATTAAATGGGTGATGTCTATGATAGAAGCATTTGTACTGATAACAATACTATTCGGGTTTTTTGGAATTATTCTCAAGAAAAACCTGGTAATGAAGATAGTTTCAATGGATGTCATGAGTACGGGGGTGATTGCTTTTTATGTATTTATTGCCTCAAAAACGGGTTTATTTACTCCCATTATTTCCAACGTCAAAAAAGCTGGATATGCTGATCCTGTTCCCCAAGCAGTGATATTAACAGCGATAGTAATTGGGTTTTCAATTCAAGCTTTAATGTTAGTAGGTGTAATGAAATTAGCTAAAGACAATCCCACTTTAGAAAGTAGTGAAATCGAGAAAAATAATACACCGCAGATTATCAAATATGAACATAAAAATTAAATTAACTCAAATTAACTCAAATTAACTCAAATTAAATCTAAATTTAAAACCATGAATAACATAACCATGAATACGATCACAATTGCTTGGGTAGGTATCCCGTTTTTTCTGGGGTTCATGATTTTTTTAGTACCCCAACTTAACAGACATTTAACTTTTTTAGGAACTTTAATTACTGCTGCTTATGGTGTGCAGTTGTTGATAGAAAAGCCAGAAATTAAGCTCAATTTACTTGATAGTTTTGGTGTGACTTTAGAAGCAGATCAGTTAAGTGGTTATTTTATTTTAACTAATGCTTTAGTGACTGCTGCGGTAGCTTTATATTGTTGGCAAAGTGATAAAAATGCTTTTTTCTATGCCCAAACTTTGCTAGTGCATGGTAGTTTAAATGCTGCCTTTATCTGTGCAGATTTTATTAGTTTATATGTAGCTTTAGAAGTTAGTGGTATTGCAGCTTTTTTATTGGTAGCATATCCCCGGAGCGATCGCTCAATTTGGGTAGGTTTACGCTATCTATTTGTCAGCAATATCTCAATGTTATTTTATCTAGTTGGTGCTGTCTTAGTTTATCAAAATAATCTCTCTTTTAGTTTTGCAGGTTTAAAAAATGCCCCACCGGAAGCAGTAGCATTAATCTTTTTAGGAATGTTAGTCAAAGCTGGGATTTTTGTTTCTGGGTTATGGCTACCTTTAACCCATTCTGAATCAGAAACTCCTGTTTCTGCGCTGCTTTCAGGTGTAGTAGTTAAAGCTAGTGTTTTACCTTTATTAAGATGTGCTGCGGTTTCTCCAGAACTTAATAACATCGTCGTTATTTTGGGCGTGGGGACAGCTTTTATGGGTTTATCCTACGCCATCTTTGAAAAAGATACCAAGCGTCTGTTAGCATTTAGCACTATTTCCCAGTTAGGTTGGATACTGGCTGCACCAGCGGTAGGTGGTTTTTATGCCCTAACTCATGGACTGGCAAAATCATCTTTATTTTTGACTGCTGGTTCCTTACCCAGTCGCAATTTTAAAGAACTGGGAAATAAACCTATTAATACTAACATTTGGATTGTTTTAGTTATCGCTAGTTTATCAATTTCTGGTTTTCCTTTGTTGTCAGGTTTTGAAGCTAAGGTGTTAACCATGAAAAATTTAGCATCTTGGCAGTTTATAGCCATGAATATTGCCGCAGTTGGCACAGCAATAGCTTTTTCTAAATTCATCTTTTTATCCCATAATAAAGACGATGAACAAACAGCAAAACCCGGTTTTTGGTTAGCAGTCATATTCTTACTTACTGGTTTAGTTGTGGGCAATATTGCCTATCTGAAAGCTTATAACATTGCCGATATTATCAAAGCAATTATCAGCATTGCTATTGGCTGGTTAGCATATCATCTGATTTTCAAGAAATTAGCAATATATGTACCCCGTGTACTTGAAGAATTTGAACATTTAGTAGGTGTGATGAGTTTAACTGTAATCTTCTTATTTTGGATGGTCTTATCATGATTGGACATTTGATATTAAGATTAACCATTTGGTTTTTATTAACGGCTGATTTTAGTACAACTAACATTATTATTGGGGTAATTATTGCCCTAATTTTACCCAGAGGTTACACATCACGGGCAAAATTAACCGAATGGGTAAAGGTTTTAGGGGAAGTAGTGGTAGCGGTTCTTGTGGCTTTTAAAGAAGCGTTTGAAATTATCATTAATCCCCATCATCATGAGGAAATTATCAGGGAAAAAGTGAAACATAAACATTCTTCATTGTTGGTGTTTATGGATATATTTTTGATTACTTTTACCCCGAAAACTATTGTTTTAAACCATGATGAAGAGGGATTTTACGAAGTTCATCATATTAAACCAGGAAGGAAATAATTATGAATTTAGAAATAGTATTGTTAGGGATGATAGCAGCTTTGTTAATTCCTATTTATGAAGCGTGGAAAACAGAGAATACTTGGCAGTTAATGTTGGCTTTGGGGAGTATTTCTAGTAAAGTATCTATCATGATTTTAGTGATTTCTGTGGCAAGAGATGATTGGATGATCGGGGTAGTAGGAGCGATTATGTTGAGTGTGGGAAATGCTGGATTTATGTTATTAGCACAGATTTTAAGAAGGTTAAATGAAGCATGAATAGTAATTAGCTATCAGCTTTCAGTAATCAGATTTCACGAGTTAAAATAAAAGACGAACATGAGGAAAGTTAAATGCAAAATCTTGTGAGTATTATCAGTTATACCTGTATAGGTATAGGGTTATTTTTCTGGTTTTGGGGTACTTCTCATTTAGTTAGCAATAAATCAGTATTATTCAAATTACATGGACTTACTGTGGCTGATACTTTGGGTTCAATGCTGATGATTGTGGGAATTTTAATGAAAATACCTAGTAAATGGCCATTGTTAGTTTTAGGTATTATTTCCTTGGCGATTTGGAATACAATGTTGGGTTATGTAATCGCCTATTGTTCAACTCATGATACAACTATAGAGGCAGAAAATGAATGATTCTTATTTATATATAATTATTGCTTTGTTACCTTTAACTGCGGGTTTATTGATAACTCAAGTTAATCCTTATCATGCGTTAATTTTGCGTGGTGTTTTAGGTGCGATCGCTGCGTTAGTAGATGCGGTTTTAGGTGCAGCAGATGTAGCTTTAACAGAAGCATTAATGGGAACAATGTTATCTGTTGCTTTATATGCGATCGCTGTTCGTTCTTCTTTAGTTTTACGTTTGGGGGTCATTGAAAATGAATCAATCTCAGAAAATCTGATCAGTGATTTTCGTAGCATTTTTAATAAACATTATATGCGGTTGGAACTTGTACCTTACAACAGCTACCAATGTTTACAAACAGCATTACAGGAAAAGGAAGTCCATGCTACCTGTGCACCAGTATTAGCGAGTGATGAATGTGAGCAAAATTATCAAACAGAAATCCGAGTAAAACGGATTTATCAAATTGTTGAAAGTGAACTGTCATCACCTAACACAGTTATCAACTATGTTGATGTTGAAGCATCTGAGGAGAAACATTAATGAAAATGAAATGGCTTTATATTTTAGCAGGAATAGCATTATTTATCAAAATGTTATTCATGCCTGATATCACATCTAATTTAGGGAATATTTCCCAAGTGATTTCAGATATGTCTATTACAGAAAAAGTAGTTAATGAAAGTGGTGTTGTGAATGCGGTATCAGGAATCATATTTAGAAATCGCCTTTATGATACAATTTTTGAAGTAATTGTCTTTACCATTGCCATTTTAGGATGCAATTATTTATTAGCTAATGAAAATCCATCTTGTACAATTTATCAATTTAAAGATCGATCATCAGTTATTTTAGCTCGGTTAGGGGCGACAATTGCAGCGTTAGTAGGAATAGAATTAGCAATTAGAGGACATTTGAGTCCTGGAGGTGGTTTTGCTGCGGGTGTAGCGGGTGGAACAGCCATAGGTTTAATTGCAATTACTTCATCCTATCAATGGATGCAGGATATCTATCAACGCTATCATGCAGCTATTTGGGAGAAGGTGTCAGTATTGGTTTTTATTGTTTTATCTGTGATCACTTTATCAGGATTAGAGTTACCACACGGGGAGTTAGGAACACTTTTTAGTGGGGGAATTTTGCCGATATTAAATATTATTGTGGCGGTGAAAGTGGCATTAGGTTCTTGGGCGGCGGTGTTGATTTTTATTCGTTATCGGGGTTTGTTGTAGTTGTTAAGTTAACCCGGATTTCTCACAAAGGTACAAAGGAGCAAAGACGCGAAGAAGAGAAAGAAGAGAAAAAAGAATATCCCTGAATTGTGAACAATTTTTTGGCATAATTTAGGGTAATATTACTGTTGATCATTCCCTAATTGTTGTAAAAATTGGGCAAATTCTTGTAAAGAGTCATTGCGTTGAATAGTTTGATGATTAATTTCAATATATTCTGCAATTGCAGGTGATTGTTTTTCATCATATTTCATACCCTTGAGGTTATTAGGTTTATTTTTTAAATTGGGGTTTTTCTTAGTTAGTATTACTTTTGATAATTCTTCTAAAAACTCTTTTGCACCTTTACCTCCTGATTCAGATTCTGCGATCAGATTTGTTTTACCAGGTTGTTGACGTTTAGCAAAATTTATCCAATCTGGATTATTTCTATTTTTAGGGTTGTCTGTAAAATAACAGCAAATACCCAAACAATCTACTAATAACCAAGCTTCTAACTCTTGCACGATCAAAATTAGTTTAGCTTTGCCTTGAGATGTTGTAACAATCTGCTGGATTTGATTAAATAAAGAATTATTTTCTTTGCGTCTTTGTGCTTGAGATTGAATCCCATCTGAATCTATTAAAAAAATGACTAAATCATCTTTTTTAAGGTAAATATCAACTGCTCTTTTGAAACCTCCTGGTTTTCTGGCAACTTGACTATATGTTGATTTACCAGCAAAATCAATTTCTAGCTCATAATTATAATAATCTATGATTTTTCTAGCAATACAGAATACTGCATCGCTATCATAATCAGATTCAGGAGTCCAAATACGAATTCTAGGCATATTCTTTAGTTAAAATTTCTTCTATTAAATGACTATGATAAATTGCACTACCTATGCCAAAATCATTCATCCAATCTGAAAGATCATCTCGGCTTTCAGCTAGTTTATCTAACAGACAGGCTTTAGTTCCTAAATCTCCTTTTTGACTTAAAAGAATCACTGATATTTCTGATGATATTTCCTCAGAAGAGAAACAATCTAGTAGTTGAGAACTATGGGTGGTAAATATTACTTGAGTTATGCAAGATAATCTCTTCATTATAGATGCAATGTCTTTGAGAATACCAGGATGAAAATTACTTTCTGGTTCTTCAATACTAATCAGCGTAGGCAGGTTTTTATCGAATTGATAAAGCAGTGTTAAATAAGCGATAAATCTTAAAGTTCCATCTGACATACTTGATAAAGGCATTTCTTTCCCATCATCTTCTAAAACTTTGACAGTAGGTTCTTTTTTTCCTATAATCTTTAGTTCTATATTTAGACATCTTTTCAATTCTTGACTAATTTCTTTCAGTTTTTCTTGTTCATTTTTAGCCCAGTAATTTAAAAATGCTTGAATTTCAGTCGCTTCATTATCAAGATCAGGTATACTGTGGTCAACTTCTGAAGTTTTCACTAATTTCACTTGTTCGAGAAAAAGGGCATATTTTCTAATGTCATCAGGCTTTATATCATAAAATTTCCATTCTTTGATATAGCTGGCTAATTTTTTAGTAAAAGGTTTATTACCGAAATTACCAGCCGAACGTAATGCTAAACTTTCTAGACTTTCAGGATCAGATTTATAAGTTTGTATATTTTTGCCATCTTCATCTCTAACTTCACCTTCACCATGAATTATTTTAATAACTTCAATACCATTAATTAACAATATTTCGTTAGTAATATAAACGCTTTTTTTATTTAATGTTACGGATACGCTATATTCTGCTTGTTGATCATTTTCAGCCACAATAATTGTCGCAGAAATATTTTTGTTTCCAAATCTAAGTAAACTCTGCATTGTCTCTCTAGATAAACTATCTGATATCAGCAGATTTTTCAGAAAATTTAGTGCTTCTAAAGAATTAGATTTGCCACTAGAGTTAGAACCTACAATTATTGTCAAGTCTCTAAAACTCAGTTCTACATCTCCCAAGCTTTTAAAGTTTTGAATTTTTGCCGATACGAGTTTAAGAGTCATAAATATCTCCTGTATGATGTAAACAATTAAAAATCACGGACTACAAAATGCTCTTGCAATTTTGCCACCATTTCCGCCCGCGCAGAAACCCCCAATTTTTTAAACATTCTTTTTAATGCTTGTTTCACAGTATTTTGGGTAATCCAAAGTTTAGCCGCAATTTCCCCATTTGTTAACCCTTGAGCGACTAAAGTGGCAATTTCTAATTCCCTAGCTGTGAGGGGACATTCAACAGCAGGTTTAGCGGTTTTCAACTTAGCCCTAATAGTAGCAATTTTGGCTGATAAATGAATACATAAAGCACTTAAATCAGCCAAGTCATTATTATTAAAAGGAGGACTACCGGGGTCACGGGCAAAATTGATAGTTCCCACTAAGCGACCATCACAAACTATCGGTCCAGTCATCACGTGTTCATGACGGGTGCAAAAATTTTTCCAATCTTCTGGTGATAAAATTAATTGTTCATGGGTGGGTGCATGACGTTCTAAAACATAACTACCCACTGGGTTAGCTTCCAAGCAAACCGCAGGAATTTCTGGAATTTCTATTGATGTTAATAACTCGTTATCGAGAAAAGAAATACCCCAATGTTGCACGCCAAAATGCACGCCGATGGTATCCATCAGAGCTTGTTGTAATTCTTGCTCATTTTCAACATGGGCGATCGCTTCAAAAATGGCGTGGAGTGTTTTAGTCATAAGAGTACCCAGTTGGGGACTATGCGAACTGCAATAATTACCTCTATCCTAATATCATCAACGATAAAAAGCTATTATTCAATCGTAGCCAGAGGACAAGCATCATGACAGTTACTCAAATCTCTGCCCAAGAACTTTTCCGGGCTGCTTATGAAAACCGTTATACTTGGGATCAAAACTTCCCCGGTTACACCGCAGATATCACTTATAAATATGATGGACAGGAGTTCACTGGCAAAATTCTTATTGACGGAAATCTCAAATGGGAAGTTACAGAAGTAGAAAACGAAGCCGCAAAAAAAGCAATTGATAGCCAAACTTGGGAAATTGCTGTTCACCGTGTGCGTCGCACTTTTGAACAAACCCACGGCGAAAATACTTTTAGTTATGGCGAAACTGATGAAAACGGCGCTGTAGAAATTTTTGTTGGCGGAAAATCAGCCGGTGATAAATATAAAGTTCGCAATGATGTAGTTACTCTTGTTCATCGTCATATTCATGGAGTTGTTGTGACTATTAACACTTTCAGCATTCACGAAACTGGGGCAGGATATCTTTCTCACACATACAATTCTGTATATCATGATCCCAAAACTGGAGTTCAAAAAGGTGGTCGGAGCGAGTTCACAGACGAATATGAAAAAGTAGGCAATTACTACGTTCTTTCTCGTCGAGAAATTCGCACTGAAACCGAAGGAAATATCTCAATTCAAGAGTTTATTTTCGGTAATCTTGAATTGTTAGGTTAGGTTTTTGAATATTTAGATAAATCACAATTTATCTGATTCATCTCGTTCCCAGTCTCAGACTGGGAATGCTATTATATAGGTTATACCTATATAAATAGAAGACAGAGTCTTCTTTAATTCATTCCTATACAGAGTGTAGGAACGAGTAAACGCAAATAAAGAAGGATAAATAAGGATAAAGAAGGATAAAGAAGGATAAATTTAAAATCAATTAATCAACTTATGAATATTATCTTCCCAATTTGCACCATCAAAAGGAACAACTTCAAAATTACCCATCACATCCCCATCTAAACATCGCACATTCACATCAATACAGTCAGGGTGACTACGGGGAATATAAAAAGAATGAATCCCACAAACTTTACAAAATTTATGTTTAGCAACACCCGTATTAAATTGATAAGTTGTTAAAACATCCTCACCTTGCAACAAAGTAAACTTATCTTTCTTCACAATTAAATGTAAAAATCCCTTTTTGCGACAAACTGAACAATTACAATCATCAACTTTGTGATTATCAACCACTACCTGAAAACGTACTGCACCACAGTGACAACCACCTTCATAAGTGACAGTTTTATTAATATTTGTCCTCATCATTTATCACCCCAAAAAAATTGATTTTTATCTATTTTTTATCTGCGTTTAATCAAGATACTTAAATAGCAAACCCACAAAAACCCCAGGAATTTCCAAATGTGGTAAAATGCCAGTATCAGCTATAGCTTGAAAATCCCTAATTGCACCTTTATTTAAACTTGCTAACCTCCTACCCAAATTAATATTAGTAAACTGCGCTTCCTCACCCCAGAAAAACACCGTTGGAACTTGCAACTGTTGAATATACAAACTTAAATCAAAATACAAATCACCCTTCAAAAATGCTAAAGCAGAATATTTAGCATTGGGTTTTTGTGCAGAAGTTAAATAAGCTTCTACAATTTGTTGAGTTAATCTTTCTGGTTTAGCAAACAGAAAACTTTGCAAAAAATTACTCACAGCAACTTCATTTTCTGCACCCAAACCATAAATTAAATTATCCAGAAAAGGTGTATTAATCACTGAAAGCGGTAATCTTCTCCCTGCACCTTGTCCAAAATCATCAAACCCCGAAGGTGAAACTAAATACAATCCTTTAAATATTTCCGGTTGAGAAATAGCAAGACGAATAGTAAAAGCAGCAGTTAAAGAAGACGCAACCACCGTCACAGGTTGATGACAAGTTTGGTGAATAAATTCACTAATAGTAGTCAAATAATCTGGAATTTGATAATCTTTAACTGGATGATCTGACTCTCCCCAACCAATTAAATCAGGTGCTAAAATCCGATATTCATTAGCAAAAGCTGGATAAACTTTAGACCATTCAAAAGCAGATGCACCACCACCAAAATTATGTAAAAATAACAAAGGTGGTAATTTCTCAACTTCATCAAACTGCCAAGGTTCACTCATTTGGGTATAATAAACCATATTACCCAAAGATGTCTTAATGAATTTCTGACCAAAACCAGGAGGTTGAAATTTCAGCATATAATATATAAGTTAAGTTATGAATTAGGAATATTATCTTTATTTAAATGTACAATTTGATTGAGATTATCACCACTAATATTATAAGCTGCTCCAAAACCAATCACAAAACGTCCTTGGGTGGGAGTGAGTTGAAAAATTCTAAAGTCAGCTAAACCACGTAATACTTCAATAATTTCTCCAAACCGTGCTTGAAATTGATCAACAATTTGATTCCATTGATCAGTTTCTCTTTCAATCAAAGTAGCTGTACAATCAAAATTCAAGCGACGACGGGCAAAAATATTAGGAGTTTTAGCTTCATCTTCAATAAATAAAACACTCACATAAGGATGAGATTGAATATTAACAGTATGGGTGGATAAACCACTCACATAAATATAAATGTTTTTAAATTCATCCATGACAAAAGGAGTATAACTCGCGTTGGGGATTCCTTTTTCGTTTGCTGTACTAATCATAATACTGGCAAATTCTTGAGGAAATTGCTCATACTCTGCTTGAATTTTTGCCAATTGACTCATAACCCATAAATCCATAATTAGCTGTTAATATATTATTATAATATAAAATTGCCGCAATTATCAAAAAACACTCCTAAACCATTAGCAATCACTATGACTGAAAACAATCGTCATCAATCTAAGTTATGTAGACTAATTCAAACCCTCACCTATTTTGAGGTATTCCCTGCACTGAACTGGGTACAAAATATATTTGCAAAAAATCGTTCTCAACCAATTCAAAATCAACCAAAAGGGGGTAATCTTATGGGTATAATTTTAGTAGCTGGTGCAACTGGTGGAGTTGGTAAACGAGTCGTACGAAGATTATTAGCGCAAGGTGAAAAAGTGCGTTGTTTAGTCAGAGATATTGATAAAGCGCGGTCAATTCTTGGTAATGAAGTTGACTTAGTGGTGGGAGATATTACCAAACCGGAAACTTTGAATGATTTGGTAATGAGTAATATTCAAGGTGTAGTTTGTTGTACCGCAGTGCGAGTTCAACCAGTAGAAGGAGACACACCTGATAGAGCAAAATATAACCAAGGTGTGAAATTTTATCAACCAGAAATAGTAGGAGACACACCAGAAAATGTAGAATATAGAGGAGTAAAAAATTTAGTAGAAGCTGCTAGAAGATATTTACCAAACACGGGAGAAAAAACTATCTTTGATTTTACCCAATCATCAGAGGAATTAACAGCACAATTAAAAAATATTTGGGGTGCTTTAGATGATGTTGTCATGGGTGGTGTCAGTTCTAGCAATTTTAGCATTTTAGAAAAAACCGCTTTATTTGCTGGTAATGTTTCTACTGCAAACTCAGGAGGTTTTGCATCTGTAAGAACCAAAAATTTTGCACCTGCAATTAATTTATCAGGTTTTACCGGGGTGAGATTGAGAGTTAAAGGTGATGGACAACGGTATAAAATATTTTTGAGAACTGAAAATACTTGGGATGGAGTGGGTTACAGTTATTCCTTTGACACTGTAGCTAATACATGGATAGACGTTAATATCCCTTTTGTGAATTTAACACCTGTTTTTAGAGCGAAAACTGTTAAAGATTGTCCTGAAATTGATCAAAGTAAAATTTGTTCTTTTCAATTAATGTTGAGCAAATTTGAATATGACGGTGCTTTAAATCCTCAATTTAGTCCTGGTGGTTTTGCATTAGAAATAGAATCAATTAAAGCTTATGGTGGTACAGGTTTATCACAATTTATTTTAGTTAGTTCTGCGGGTGTAACTCGTCCTGGAAGACCAGGAATTAATTTAGAGGAAGAACCCCCAGCAGTGAGATTAAATGACCAATTAGGAGGAATTTTAACCTGGAAATTAAAAGGAGAAGATAGTTTAAGATCAAGCGGAATACCTTATACAATTATTCGACCTTGTGCGTTAACAGAAGAAGCAGGAGGAAAGGAATTAATAGTAGAACAAGGTGATAATATTCGGGGAAAAATTAGTCGTAATGATGTAGCGGAAATTTGTGTGCAATCGTTTAAAAAACCAAAAGCGAAAAATATCACTTTTGAAGTCAAAGAAGGAGAAAATAATGTTAACTCTATCAATTGGGAACAATTATTTTCTCAATTGCAGCGTGATGCAGTTAAGATAATCTAACTCTAGATTTATCTGCGTTATTCATTCCTGTCACTGAAAAATATCATAGATACCCAAATTTTAAAACCAAATTTTAAAATACATTGGGTATCTGTGTCTTTCACATTCAAAATCAAAATTAATGCAATATTATAAATGTCAAAAAAATTGTTTTTTACAGTAATAGCTGGAATTTTAGCGATTATTTTGTGGAGTAGTATTTTTTCTGATCCTGCAACATCACAACAAGTAGATTTTCGAGTTCATAACTTAGAATCTAACTTGAGACGTTTAGAATTGCGGTTGAACCAAATAGAATTATCATTGCGTCAAAATCCTCAAATTCCATCTTCGAGAATTTCTCAAAATCCAGTCAAACCGCAAATTGATCAACGGAATTTATCACAATCTGAAAGGGATAAAATGTTTGAGAGATTATCAACTTTAGTAGTGGAATTAAAGCAACAGGTTAATGATTTAGAGAAGCGGGTCATAACATTAGAGTATGGGAAGTAGTGAAAATGTCTGAATCCTCAAATCATCAAAATCCCGATACTAACAAAAATCCTGTACATCCTAAAATCCTGGATATCCTGATTCAGACAAAATATATTGACAAACACAACCATAATTAATTATCATTTGAATTGATATAACAACAAATATTTGACTCTCCTATCCGTTTTTAGTCCTAATTAAAACCATGCCTTACAGTGATTTTACACTTAAAAAAGTCCGCCAAGATTTAGCAATTACCATCCATGAAAGTGGAAGATTTTTCCCAGATGTTCCTCTTGTTAAACCTGATGATTTATTACGTCAAGAACTAGAAGAAGGTTTACCTTTGGTACTCGCAAGAGGTAGCGAAAAATCCCGTTCTGAATGGATTATTAGCCCTGTATTAACAGCAGTGAGAAGATTATTAAATCGTCAAGTAAGCCTTTTTTCTGGAGAAGATTTTACTGTAGATCCCAACCTGGGACTTAATGGTATTTGTGATTTTCTGATTAGTCAATCACCCACCCAATTAGAAATTCAAGCTCCAGTTATTATTATTATAGAAGCAAAAAAAGAAAATTTGAATGGTGGTTTAGGTCAGTGTATTGCAGAAATGGTAGCTGCTCAAAAATTTAATGCTGCTAATAATATAAATATTTCTACTATTTTTGGTTCTGTCACCAGTGGCACAGCTTGGAAATTTTTGAAATTAGAAGCTAATTCAGTCACTATTGATATTACCGAATATCCCTTACCACCAGTTGAGCCAATTTTAGGATTTTTGCTGTGGATGTTAAGTAGTCATGCAACGCCTAAATTCTCTATCTCTTGATTTATATATGTTTTACATTTATTCAGCATCCCCCAAGTATTAAATAGGGGTTGCTGAGAAAGTCTTTCCGTGAGGGCATAGGAGTCAGGAGTCAGGAGGAGATTTGAAAATTTCTTTGCCATCTCTTGAAATCCCAAAAAATGCACACTTTTTCCGGTATACCCTTCAAAACCCTTGCACTAATTTCTGTGTTTATCAGCCTCTAACCTTTGATATATCAAGGTTTTAGGTTTATTCAGCAAACCCTAAATAAGCAAGTGTTAAAAATGCCCAGATTTTTTTCAAATAGGCAAAATCCGGTCAATAAAAATATATAATTTCTAGAACCCAAGCCGATGATGGGATTTGAACCCACGGCCTGCTGATTACGAATCAGCTGCACTACCACTGTGCTACATCGGCATAAACCATCCAAAATTATAGCATAATTCTTAAAAAAATGGTAGACCCAAATCTCAAAAATCGCTTAAAAGCCGAAATGGCCTCACCCTATCGGGGTTTAAGGCAGTTTATTTATCTTGGCGTTGGTGCTTCTGGTTTTATCGGTGCATTTGTATTTTTCTTTCAACTACTTGCAGGTAAAAATCTTGATACCACCTTACCCAACTTTGCCCTACAAATAGGAATAGTTGCCCTGATGGTATTTCTGTGGAGATGGGAACAGCGACGCTCCAAAGAGGTAGGAGTCAGGAGTCAGAAGTCAGGAGTCAGGAGAAGAAATTAGGAAGAAAAATTTTCGGCGAATATAAAAGGACTTTTTCAGCAACCCCTGTGTAGACGTGATTTCTAATCAACCAAGTTGGACTTTTCAAACATCCTCTGAGATAGATCCCTGACTGCTTGGAAAAGTCAAGGATCTGGGTATTGGGTTTGATTGAATTTGTGAAAGTTACTGTGCTGTCACCAAATAAGCAGAAGAAATTGGCTGCGCCCTACCAATAGCCACAAGTGCCTGATATACAAAAGCAGCTATTTCCGCCCTAGTTGCCTGACGATTAGGATCAAGTTTTTGCACTGTCGGATAATTCACCACCAATTGTCTCACAGTAGCAGCGGCCACAGGTCCAATGGCATAATTAGGAATTTGAGCAGCATCCGTGTAAACGCTGACAATATTGTTATTGTTAGCAGTGAAATTCAACCCGTTGGCTAAAGCCACTAAAGCCTGAACTCTAGGAATTTGTTGCTGTGGTTTAAAAGTACCATCAGGATAACCAGCCACAAATGCACTCTTGTAAGCTTCTTGAATGGCATTATAAGCCCAGAAATTGCTTTGCACATCTCTAAACTGAATAGCTTGACGTTTAACAGGAGGTGTCAAAGCTTTAGTGATAATAGTCGCAAATTGGGCGCGAGTGACAGGTTCATTAGGTCTAAAAGTGCCATCGGGAAAACCTGCAATAATATTTTGGGCAGCTAAAGCTTCAATATAAGATTTTGCCCAATAACCTGTGGGAACATCTTTAAATGCTGTAGCACCTGTACTACCACCATTATCAGCAGGAGGAGTAACAGTTGCAGCTACAAAATCTACAGCGCCCACAATTCGCTTTTGATCAATATCATTGCCAACAGCAAGAATGCGGTTAGTTCTAGTGGCATTATTCAAATCGTGACGAGCGTTATTACGAATCAGATTACCCCCAGGACTGTCATTAGTACCAAGGTTGGGAAGAGCATTGATAGTGGCAACAATACCATCCCGCTTATTGTTCTGAATCACATTCTGACGCAGTATGGGTTTGGCAGATTCAGAGATAAACAGGCCATCTTGGTTTTGACGAATTTGGTTGCCTTCTACCAAAGGTGTAGAATTTCCACCAATAGCCAAACCAAAACCAGTATCTTCAAAGGTGTTATTTCTAATTTCACCTTGAGCAGAACGGGCAAAAGAAACCCCATTACCTCCATTTTTGAAAAAGATGTTATTTTCAATTTTGGGATTTCCTGTACCTGTAACAAAAACCCCTTCTCTGACACTGTTGGTAAAAGTATTGTTTTTAATAGTGGGATTGCTTGATTCTACCCAAACAGCAGTACCTCGTTGATTGGCATTAGTCACAGTTAAGCCAGCAATGGTGGTATTATTTTCTGCGAGGATTGTTATATCCTGTCTAGCAAAAGTACGACTGGTGTAAAACCCACCACCTGTAATTATTGTTCCTTGACCTTTGGCAGATTCATTACCCAGAAGCATTACTCCTGGTTTAAGTAATAAAGGGAAAGTTTCTCCTGTGTCTCTGGTATAGTTACCAGGAGCAAGTTGAATCACTGTGTTTGCTTGCGCCTGGGAAAGAGCAAAGGTAATAGTTTTGTAAGGTGTTGCTGCACTCACACCAGCACCGGCACGATCTTGACCAGTTACCGGATTAACATAAATGACTGTAGCACTGGCTGGAATTTGGGCAATCAAAGTTTGAGTAGAACCAGCGTTTACCTGACTGGGTAGCAATGTTGAACTACCAGCAATAACTAACAAAGCAGTCAAACTGCTGCCTAAAGATAAACGAGAAATGTGAAAACCCTTAGATTTCATATTTTTGATATACTTGCTTACGGTACTTTTAAGACAGTCTAAGGTAACAGCGTCGCACTGTAAAACCTATGCAAAAATATACTCGATAATCAACAGTGATTCTGGGTAAAGTTGGAAATCGGATACGATCTATATTGGGTATTGAACAAATTATTTTTTCTTAGGATAGGTCGAATTACGTTGCTTAGGTATTTCTCCTCGCAATTGTAATCTACCATTAGTAATAATTCGTAACATTTCCTGAAGATCCTGTTCGATATTTTCTAGAACATGATCGGCATATTGATCAGCACCATCTTCAATTTCTTGAGCTTGAGCGATCGCATTTTGGCGCATTTCCTCTAACTCTTGCATACAAGCACGTTTTTTGCGTTCAATTTCTGCCAGAGTATCTTGCATCATTGCGTCACACTCTTGCTGCACTTTGCGACGCAGTTGTTCAGTTTCCCTTTCTGCTTGTCTGATAATATCGCTATCAGCCAGAATTTGCGCTCTTTTAGCCTGTGCTGCTTCTACCACCTGCTGTCCGTACTCCTCCGCTTCCAGCATGATTTCCTCCTTGTTTTGAAGGAGTTCTGCTGCTGCCTGAAACACCGACGGTAAAGAAACACGCACAAAATCAAGCTGTTCTAGAACCTTATCTTCATCTATCAGCGTGCGTCCAGTCAAAGGAATTTGCAAACCAGCAAGAATCATATCCTCTAAACGGTTAAGTTCTTGGAGAATATCTACACCTCCTTGTCCGTTGGGATTTTCTTGAGGTGGGACATTTTTTCCGTTGTGGTTGGGTTCAGGTTTGGAGAGTTTTGGTTGTAGCATTGGTATATATCCAGGGCAATGTGTGGGGGAACAAGATGATCGACAGAGCCACCAAACTTTGCAATCTCTTTTACCACACTACTACTTAAAAAACTATACTCGTTTGAGGTGGCCAGAAAAACTGTTTCCATCTGAGTGGAAAGTGTTTTATTAGTGTGAGCCATTTGTAGCTCAATCTCAAAATCGGAAACTGCTCGTAAACCACGTAACAAAACTTGTGCTTGTCGCATTTGGGCATAGTTAACGGTAAGTCCATCAAAACTGTCTACCTCCACATTCGGTAAATGTTTTGTAGCCAGACGAATTTGTTCTATCCGTTGTTGCACCGGAAAAAGTGGTATTTTGTTAGGATTTCGCAATACAGCCACTATTACCCCATCAAACAGCCGACTACCGCGCTGAATGATATCAAGGTGTCCCAATGTAATAGGGTCAAAGCTCCCCGGATAAATAGCAATCATTTATATAAATTAAACAGCTTTAGGTAATTATAGCGACATACAGGGAATAGGGAATTGGGAATTGGGAATTGGGAATTGGGAATTGGGAATAGGTTAAGAATTTTCTCCCCCTGTCTCTTATACACATCT
>NZ_JACJUZ010000144.1:0-3754 GCF_014299995.1 Sphaerospermopsis sp. LEGE 00249
TGATATATCAAAGGTTAGAGGCTGATAAACACAGAAATTAGTCCAAGGGTTTTGAAGGGTATACCGGAAAAAGTGTGCATTTTTTGGGATTTCAAGAGATGGCAAAGAAATTTTCAAATCTCCTCCTAACTCCTGACTCCTGACTCCTGACTCCTATGCCCTCACGGAAAGACTTTCTCAGCAACCCCTACTTAACTAAGTGTACATCAGAACGGTCTACTTCTTGCAGCAGATTCTCAATTGTACAACCAGATAGGGGTTCTCTCCAATTTGGGGCAATTTCTGCCAATGGGACTAGGACAAAAGCTCGCTCGTGCATCCGGGGATGGGGGATCTGGAGATTTGGCTCGTTTAAGATTAAGTCATCATACAACAATAAATCTAAATCTAAAGTTCTCGGTCCCCAATGCTCTCGACGCACACGACCAAATTTTTGTTCAATTGCTAACAAGCTGGTTAATAAAGCTTGTGGAGATATTTCTACTTGCAATATGGAACAGCCATTTAAATAATCTGGCTGTGGCGGTCCTACGGCTTTGGTTCTATACCAACTGGATTTTGCTTCGAGAATAATACCAGGGGTTTGGGCTAAAGTCTCTAAAGCGGCTGCTAAAGTTCTTTGGGGATCACCCATATTACTGCCGAGAGCGATCGCACTTCTGGCGAATTTTTTAGACATTCTTTTGCTGCTGAATGCTCTTGCTAGGAGGCAGGGGATCAGTTTTGCTGCATCAGCTACAAACTTTCTCCTATTTGGTAATAAGTCTTGATCTCCCTGAAATTATTTAATCATCTGCCAAAGCCAATGGAAATAACGGTTTGGCAAATAAATCAATTTTACCTGAATTAATTGATTATTTATAAGGTATGATGTTCTAACGCTATGAGCGCAACAACCCTAGCCTTTCGGCATCAATAATCAACTGAAGTAGCTCTGAGGAGAAACTGCTCTTGCCACTTGGGAATCATCATAAAAACGAGGAGTCCACAAACGAGGAGTCCACACATGAACACCTACCGCCAACTATGCTGGTGAAGGCAAGGCAGTTACTTAACCAGATGACTACTTTATCATCTGGGATGTTTGCCAAAATTGGTAGAAGCGATAAACCTTTTTATCGTCGGTTTTGGTTTTGGACAGGCTTAGGTGTAGTCAGTTTAGGCGGCGGGATCATTGCCTGTAATTATGGAATTAGTGTAATAGACAGTTCTTTACCGGATAAATCAGAACTGAATGCGGTAATACGAGAGCAAACACTTACTATTCAAGCCAGTGATGGAACTGTTCTCAAACAGCAAGGAGAAGCCACTAGGGAACAGCTAAAGCTAGAACAAATCCCAGAGAACTTAAAAAACGCTTTTATCGCTTCAGAAGACAGAAGATTTCAACAGCACAATGGGATAGATGCTCAAGGTATTCTTAGAGCAGTTGTGAATAATTTGCGATCGCAAGATGTCGTGGAAGGTGGTAGTACCATCACCCAACAAGTAGCAAGAATACTCTTTCTCACCCAAGAGCGCACCATCTGGCGCAAACTCAAGGAAGTGCGTCTGGCTCAGAAAATGGAACAAGAACTCAGTAAAGACCAAATTTTAGAGCGTTACCTAAATTTAGTCTATTTGGGTTCTGGTGCTTATGGTGTAGCAGATGCGGCTTGGGTCTATTTTAATAAATCCGTGGATCAACTGACTTTATCAGAAATGGCCACCATTGCCGGACTTGCCCCTGCTCCCAACACTTACGCCCCAAATAAAAATCCTCAAGCAGCTATAGCAAGGCGAAATCAAGTGTTAAAAAGGATGTTGGAAGATGGCGTAATTACACCAGAACAACAGCAAGCAGCTATTCAAGAACCACTCACAGTTAATAGCAATTTACCGAGACGCTTTCAAGTTGAGTTTCCTTACTTTACTTCCTACATTCAGCAGGAATTACCAAAATATGTTAAGCCTGATGTGTTAGCAGCAGGAGGGTTAGTAGTAGAAACCAGTTTAAACCCGACTTGGCAAAAGGCAGCAGAAGCAGCAGTGGCTAAAGTTCTCAGAACTCAAGGTAGTTGGGCAAATTTTAAAGAAGCCGCTTTAGTAGCTATTGATCCCCGCAATGGGGAAATTCAAGCAATGGTAGGAGGTAAGGACTTTAGCGAAAACCAGTTTAATCGTGTAACTCAAGCGCAAAGACAACCAGGATCAACATTTAAAGGTTTTGTCTATGCTGCGGCGATCGCTACAGGTAAGAGTCCCTACGATGGCTATGTGGATGCACCATTAGTAGTAGATGGTTATGAACCAAAAAACTACAGTGAAAAATTCTATGGCTCAATGAATCTCAAAGATTCTCTTACCCGTTCTATTAATACAATTGCAGTAAGGGTATTAATAGATGTGGGATATGAGCCAACCATTAAACTAGCACAGGATATGGGGATTAAATCGGAACTCAAGCCTACCTACTCTTTAGCACTTGGTTCTAACGAAGTCAATCTCCTAGAATTAACCAGTGCTTATGGTTCTTTTGCTACCCAAGGTTTACATACAGAAGCGCATGGAATTCGTCGCATCCTCAACCGTCAAGGTGATGTGATCTGGTCTGCTGATTTTCAACCTCAACGGGCTTTAGATGCCGATAGCGCCGCCATCATGACTTGGATGTTACGCAACGTAGTCAGAAGCGGTACTGGTGCTGCTGCCCAATTAAGAGATAGACAGGTAGCAGGGAAAACAGGAACATCAGATGAAGCCCGTGATTTGTGGTTTATTGGCTATATTCCCCAAGTAGTGGCAGGAGTTTGGCTAGGTAATGATAATAACCGCCCTACCTATGGTAGCAGCACCAGCGCCGCTTATACCTGGCATGAATTTATGGAAAAAGCCGTTGAAGGAATGCCAGTAGAAAAGTTTTCTGAACGACCTAAATTAGAAAATCGCAAAGGTACGATCAAAGCCCAACCTATCAAACCAAAAAAAATTGTTAATACTTCCGTTGCATCTAATAATCAACAATCAGATCAGGATGATGGTGATTCATCAACCAGACGCAGAAGTAGACGCAGAAGCTCTTATTCTGAAGTAGAACAGCAATCAAACTACACTTCAAGACGTAGACGACGTTACCGACAACAAGAAGAGTCCACTCCCAGAAGACGGAGGCGCTTTGATTCCCAATCAGGGAACAATTCTGGTGCAGAATCATCTCGTTCTAGAAGACGAAACCGCAGACAAGATTCAAATTCTGCTCCTCCTGTAAACAATAATTCCTCTGGATCTTCCCCATCCAAACCTTCTTGGAGAGAACGCCTGAAACCAGGTTCTTCTTCTTCCTCCCCTGGTGAGTAATATTTCCCCCAGTGGCAGATGTAGATGGTCAACTCGTTTTATACTTTGTAAAGAAGTGTTACAAACAATAGGATAATATAGTCATGACATTATTACTGGAAACAGCAGCACCCGCAGCAGCAGGTAATCATTTTCCATTAGCTTTTACTTTAGTGTATGTAGTTGGTTTTATTGCGGCTGTCACCATCGGTTCAATCGCTTGGTACAACTCCAAACGCCCAGCAGGTTGGGAAAGCAAAGAACGTCCTGATTTTGTTCCCAAGGTGGATAAAGAGTCATAGGAGGCAGGGAGCAGGGAGCAGGGAGCAGGGGGCAGGGAGCAGGGAGCAGGGCGAAGTTAATAACCCAATGCCCAGTCCCCAGTCCCCAGTCACCAGTCCCCAGTCCCCAGTCACCAGTCCCCAGTCACCAGTCCCCA
>NZ_JACJUZ010000025.1:0-61873 GCF_014299995.1 Sphaerospermopsis sp. LEGE 00249
TCAGAAAAGTATTCCCAAATGCTTTTGCAAATGGGATAGCGAGTGTCGCCGTTACACCAGTAAAGGTTCTGCCTTTTAAAGTGCCATTCTAAACAGATGGATATTTGTTCAGTTTAGCACGAACGGTTGAGACGTTTTTCTTCCCCAATGGTGGAAACTGTACGCCCTTTGTAGTCATGGGCAGGATATACTAAGGTATCATCTGGTAAGGTAAATAGGCGTTGTGTCACCACATCATAGAGAGTTCCCGCATCACCACCCTGAAAATCTGTACGTCCACAACCACGAATAAATAAAGCATCACCGGTTAACAAGTGAGTTTTATTCACCAAATAGGTTATGTGACTGGCAGTATGTCCAGGTGTAGAAATTGCTTCAATAGTTACTGATCCCAGTTCTATAATTTCCCCACCTACAAAAGAGCGATCTGCTTTTGTTACCGCAGGATTTTCAGGAACGATGATCTCACAGCCTGTTTGTTGTCTGAGTTTTCCTGCTCCTGTAATATGGTCAGCGTGGAGATGGGTTTCCAAGCAATAGCGTAGTTTTAATCCTAGTTCTTCTAATGATTGCAAATCCCGGTCAACTTGTTCTAATACAGGATCAACTAAAATGCCATCTCCTAACTGTTGATCCGCAATAAGGTAGGTATAGCTACTGGTTTCAGGGTCGAAAAATTGGCGAAATAGAAAGGTTGGCTGTGGTATTCCTGTACTGGTATTGCTCAAAGCTATGGCAGGAAGAGGACGCACACGCAATGGTAGAGACTGCAACAACTCCTGGGATAATGCCTGTGCTTGTCCTCGTAGCTCTGGAACAGCTATAGTTTCCCACAGATCGCCTTTGCGGGGTGTTCCCAAGGTATAAAGTAGGGAAGAAATTGTACCATCTGCTTGATATAAAGCACCCTGGGAGTTAGTATCTAGCCCTAAACCCAGGACATTCGGACGAATTAATCCTTGGCTTCGCAAATTAGTAACCAGAGGATGATTTGAATGCCGATAATCTCCTGCTACTCCGGTACAATTCACTATTCGACGCACTGGCAAAATCTGATTAGTCTGGGTTTTGCGTTCAGATATGGTGACAGCTACACCACCAGGAACAGCTTGATATTCTCTAATTCTGCCAGCAGAAATAGTTAGTTGACCAGAATTGAGTATTTCTGTGATTACATCTCCCACTTGTGGGGCAATGCGGTGACGATGGATGTCCCAATAAGGTGTTAAATGACGTAGAAATCGCCGTTGTTCCTCTTTTGGTAGTTTTTGCCAAATTTTCTGAGTGTGGGGACGTAGAGAGTCAATGAGCGATCGCCAACCATAACCAGCATAAATTTTACCCCGGTGTTGGCGACTGTGCAGAGATAACACCATATCTACCATTGTTAATCCCGTACCAATCAGTAGTATAGGGGCATCAGGATCAAGATCATCTAGGGCATCGGCTGACCAAGCATTGCGGAGATAATTACTATCTGTATTCTCAATTTCTGAAGGTGTAGAAAGGGAATTTCCCAAAGCCAAGACAACTTTATCGGCATTAAAATAGCGGCCACTACGGAGAGCAATAGCTGCCCTTTTTGCTTCCGGTTGTATCCCCACCACCTCATCAGTCACCCTTTCCAGACGCACATCACTGGGTGCTGTGGCTTCTGCTTCTGCTAAAACTGACTGAATGTACAAACCATAAACTTTGCGGGGAATGAAGGTACTAGCATTGACTTCTTCGGCAAAAAATGATTCTAACTCGCTGCGGTTGTACTGAAGCCAACGTAACAGATGTCCCGGGTCATGAGGAAACGCGCTCATGTTACCTGCTGAGACATTGAGTAAATGACAGTTAGTCTCCGTACTATAAGCAATTCCCTTGCCAATTTGACGACTGCGCTCAATCAACTTAATGATCAGGGGTTGACTAGCAGTTTTTAATAGATGGGTAGCCACTAGAGTACCACTAAAGCCTCCGCCAACTATAGTGATCGTAGTTGGAGTGTGAGTAGTCAAAAAACTAGAAGTCATGGCATTGTCAGTTAAAATCACTAGTAACGCTGATTTAATCAACAGAACTTACCCATAGGCTAGGAAAATTCAGAGTTTTGATTCATAGATGCCTTTAGTTGCTATATGCTAATTCTTTAACATCAGGGTGAAATTTATTAACAGCTTGCACAAATTCTATTAAAACTTCTTGCAGACGTTGATCAATTTCTTCATCCAACTGCAAACTTCCATCAGCTTGAATTTGAATTTGCTTATCTACTGCGTAAACTGTACTTAAAATATGCCTTGCACCTAATTCACCTAAAACTGGTTTTAAGGCATATTCTATTGATAATAAATGGGCAATTGTACCACCGGTGGCTAAAGGTAATATAACCTTATCTTTTAAGGCTTTTTGTGGTAATAAATCTAAGAAAGATTTGAGTACCCCAGTATAAGCGGCTTTGTAAATTGGAGTGGCAATAATTACGCCACTTGCTTTTTCTAACAATGCTTTTGGTTTTTCTAAAGCAGGGCTATTATAACGTCCAAAAACTAAATCTTCCGCAGGTAAATCTCGCACAGAAATAATATCTGTTTCTAATTGTTGGGAAACAATTTGAGTCGCATATTCTAAAATTCCGTAGGTTCTGGAAGGATGAGAAGGACTACCAGCGATCGCTAAAATATTAGTCATGTGATCTAAACCTCTTGATTTAATTAATTTTTAACTAATCTACAGTTGCTACTGTTGTTTCTCTAAGTTGTTCTTGAAGCTGCTGGGGAAATTCCCGGTTAGCAACAATCTCACCAAAAGGACTCAATAACTGCGGTTCTACTGTTGGTAAATTATTCAAAGGTAAACGAGGAAAAAGTAATTCTGCTACCCGATAAGCTTCTTCTAAATGGGGATAACCAGAGAAGATAAAAGTATCAATTCCTAAATCTGCATACTCTTGCATTCTTAGAGCAACAGTATCAGGATCGCCTACTAATGCAGTTCCAGCACCACCACGCACTAAACCAATTCCTGCCCATAAATTGGGGCTAATTTCTAATGCTTCCCGACTACCATTATGTAATTCCTTCATCAACTGTTGTCCAACGGAATCCATGCGAGAATAAGCTTGTTGGGCTTTATTAATAGCCTCATCATCTACATAGCGAATCAAATTATTAGCCGCATCCCAAGCTTGACTTTCAGTTTCTCTAACAATGACATGAAGACGAATCCCAAACCGTAAGGTTCTACCTTGTGGTTCTGCTAAACGTTTTACAGAAGCGATTTTTTCTGCTACTTTTTCAGGTGGTTCACCCCAAGTTAAATATACATCAACGTGCTTGGCAGCAATTTCTTGGGCAATCGCAGAAGAACCACCAAACCACAAAGGTGGATAAGGTTTCTGCACATTAGGAAATAGTATTTTCCCTTCTTTAATATTGAGATAATCACCTTCAAAGTTAGAAGTTTCACCACCTGCTATTTGTCGCCAAACTGTTAAAAATTCATCTGTCAGTTTATAGCGATCATCATGACTAAGATGCAAACCATCACCAGCTAATTCAACAGGATCACCACCAGTAACGACATTAATTAATAGTCGTCCGCCAGAAATTCTATCAAAAGTTGCTGCCATTCTTGCCGCTACCCCTGGTGACATCAATCCTGGACGGATTGCTACTAAAAATCGCATTTTTTTAGTGTGACTTACCAAAGTTGAAGCTAAAATCCAGGCATCTTCACAGGAACGACCTGTAGGTAATAAAGCTCCTGTAAATCCTAATTGATCAACTGCTTGGGCAATTTGTCGCCAATAATCAAAGTTGACTGAACGACCACCTATAGCAGTTCCTAGATAGCGTCCATCGCCATGTGTGGGAATAAACCAAAGAACTTGCATGATGTTTAAGTGTAAAACTTTGTAATCAAAAACTCAATCAATAACTACGGTAATTCTATCGATGAACCGTACTATTGAGGTAATGTTTAAGAGTATTGCACAAATGAATCAAGAAAAGCAATACTTTTACAAAAAAAACACTGTAACTTTATCGAGTATTAGTAGATTAACCCTTTAAATAACTGGGATTCCACTGCAACCAGTAGTTTTCCAAAGCTTTAGCAACTATATCAGCCAGCTTGCCGAACAAGGCATAGATTAGAATGCTTAACACAACAACATCCGTTTGCATAAATTCTCTAGCATTTGTTGCCATATATCCAATTCCAGAATCAGCAGCAATTGTTTCTGCCACAATAAGTGTTAACCACATAATCCCCAAAGAAAACCGCACACCAACTAAAATTGAAGACATTGCTCCTGGGAGAATAATTCGCCAAAATAAACCCCAAGTATTTAAACCATAAATTTTACCCATTTCAATCAATCCATGATCAACACTACGAATCCCATGAAAAGTGTTTAAATAAATGGGAAACATTACACCCAAAGATACTAGAAATAATCTCGCTTCATCACCAATGCCAAACCATAAAATTACTAGAGGAATTAATGCTAAATTAGGAATATTCCGCAACATTTGCAGTGATGTATCTAGTAATTTTTCCGCAATCCGAGAAACACCATTAAGTAAACCTAAACTAAATCCAATACTTCCCCCAATTAAAAACCCGGATATCGCTCGTAAGGCACTAATACCAATATTTCTGAAAAGTTCACCTGTCTGAGCTAATTTAATAGCAGCAATAAGAACTGCCAAAGGTGCGGGTAATATTCTTGTAGGAATAACACCAATAGAGGATAACAACTGCCACACTACAATTATTGTAATTGGTACAACCCAGGGTATAAATGATTGAAAATAGCGGTTTTTCAGAAATTTAAAATAGAACTTATTTTTTCTTGTTGAATACTTTGATGAAAAATCAGTAGAAGAAAGTTTCATGACCATTTATTTATTAAGTGATGATGAGAATGATTACAAGCAGAGTTTATTTGTTCCTAGACACAAATATTCTGACTCCTGAATTCTTACCAACCAATTATGATTTGTTCTCAGAAATCAGGAATCTCAATTAGTAGTTATTTTCTACTAATTCTTCGCGGTGTAATAGCTGCATACTGCTGAGAAGTGAGAACTGAATCTTTGATAGCAATTCGCCTAGGAATCACTTTTTCGTTGTAGAATAGATCCGCAATGCGTTGTTGCTCGGCAATCAGAGATGAGTTAATTGGACGTAAACGAAATGTACGTCTACGAACTACCACAGATAAAAGCGCTGGATCAAGTTTCAATTCAGGAGCAAGAATTTTCACAACTTCATTAGGATTAGATTCTGCCCATTCCCCTAACTTATCCACTTCTTCTAAAACTATACGCACAACTTCTGGATTTTCAACGGCAAAACTACGTCTAGCCATATAAAAACCACCTTGGTTAGCAATTCCTGAAGCATTTCTCAAAACACGAGCATTAGCATTTTTCTGGACAAAAGCAATAAAAGGATCCCAAGCTACCCAAGCATCAATCTTTTTTTGAATAAAGGCATCACGGGCTTCAGCAGGAGTTAAACTCACTGCTTGAATATCACTAATTTTTAACCCGACTTCACCTAATGCTCTAAGCAGTAAATAATGTGCAGCAGATCCTTTTTGAAAAACAACTTTTTTACCTTTAAGATCCTTAACTGTTTTAATAGGAGAATTTTGTTGAACAACAATAGCACTACCTTCACCCTTACTGGGTTTACGTCCAGCAATATAGGCAAGTTGAGCGCCAGCAGCTTGAGCAAATATAGGTGGTGTTTCTCCCACAGAACCAATATCAACTCTGTTAGCATTCATCGCTTCCATAAGTTGGGGTCCAGCAGGAAATGGAGACCATTCTACTTTGATACCCAAAGGTTCAAGACGTTTATCTACTACTCCTTTGATCTTTACAATATCGCCAGAAGTTTGATAAGCCAGTCGGACTACTTTGGTGTTAATGCCTGTTTTATTAGTTGTATTTTGGGCTTCGACTATTTTACTGGAAATTGGTACAGAAAGAGTAACTAAAGCTAATGCTGATATTGAGTATTGAAGGAATTTCTGTAAAAATATGCGTCGTGGTAAGTTAAGCTTCATGCTTCTGTCTCCTCAATAAATTTCAATTCAAATTTTTTTATGACTGTTTTTATTACAAAACCTAAAATGGGCGACTACCCGCTAAACTAATCCGTTTCAAAACTCGACGTTCACTAGGATCAAAAGCTTGACGATAATGTAATGTAGATTGATTATCCCAATAAACAATATCGCCCACAGACCATTTATGTTGATAATAAAATTGACGCTGGTGCAGATGATATCGCAACTGTGCTATTAATTCTTGACCCTCTTGGGGATCTAAACCAACGACTTCAACTTCTGTGGCGTAGTCTAAATATAAAATCTTCTTGCCACTTTCTGGATGTGTTCTGACTAATGGATGGGGAAATACAGGACTAATGAGAGGAATACTTTTATCCTCACGATATTTTCTTCTGGGTTCTCCTGGTTTATTTAAAAACGGATTATAAGTAATCAACTGTAAATTAGCAATTCGTTTTTTTGTTGATTCATCCAAAGTTTCATAAGCTAAATTTAGATTTAACCAGGAAGTATCCCCCCCTTGGGATGGAACTTCTAAAGCATAAAGCAAAGAACCACTGGAAGGAAAAGGAGTCCATTTATGGTCAGAATGAAAAGGTATCTCACCTGTTCCTGTATAACCGTTATCGACATTAGAAACAGGAATTATCAATGGTGTTACTCCGGGCTGAGAAGCTAAAACTGGAATATTATCTGGAGGAACAAAAAGAGAACCAAAGTAAAAACTAAAGTTTAAAAATTGCTCATCAGTCAAATTTTGATTTTTGAAGATGAGAATATGATAATCCCGCAATGCTTGTTTTAATTGTAAAATGACTTCAGGTGCAATGGTTTGACTAGCATCTAGTCCAGTAACTACTGCTCCCAAGGGTGCATCAAGAGGAGTAATTTGAAATTTGGTTAAAGTTAGAGTCGTCATAGTTGAGATTTTCAGATCAATAAATTACAAATTTTTATTTACTTGCTAACACTTCTTTGGGAGTAATTTCCGCATATTGTTCCGGTGTTAAAAACCCGTCTTTAACATTAACTTTCTTGGGTATTAGTCCCAGGCTGTACCATTTATCTGCAACTTCTTGTTGCTTGTTGATCACTGCATCGGTAATAGGCACTAATGCAAAATCATATTTGCTGTGCATTTTTTCTAATGTGGGTGCATCAAGCTGAGTTGTTGCACTGAGCAATTCAGCAATTTCTTTACGATTATTCTTTGCCCAAACTTGTTCTTTTTGTAATTCTTCCAAAAATATTTTAATCACTTGAGGATTTTCTTGATAGAATTTACGGTTTGTAGAAATAAAATTATTAGTATCTCTTAAACCATTACTACCATCTATCAACACACGACCAACTTTGTTCTGTACATTTCTGGTAACGAATGGCTCCCAAATAAACCACGCATCAACTTTACCTTGACTGAATGCTACATTTGCATCAGGAGGTGCTAGGAAAACTGACTCGACATCACCCAGTTTTAGACCTTCTTTTTCTAATGCTCTAACTGTCAGATAATGACCAATAGATGCTTTTTGAAAGGCAACTTTTTTACCTTTTAAATCTTGGACACTTTTAACAGGTGAATTAGCTGGAACTAAAAGAGAAACTGATTGACCATCAGAAGAATTAGCAGCTAAATAAACCAGGGGTGCGCCAGCAGCTTGGGAGAAAATAGGAGGTGATTCAGCAGTGTAAGCAATATCAAGTCCACCTGCATTTAAAGCTTCTAACTGTTGTGGACCTGCGGCAAATTCAGGCCATTCAACTTTATAACCTAGAGGTTCTAATCGTTTTTCTAAAGTACCTTTTTTTTCTATAACTGCTAAGGCTGTCAGTTGTTTAGAACGGACTATCCTGACTACTTTTTGGGTAGCCGTAGAACTATTTCCAGGATCAGGTGTAGTAGTTGTATTAGATGCTGTATTACTTGGAGATTCTTGCAGACCGTTGCAACTAAATAGTATAGTTGATATAACTAAACTATAACCAAAAGCAAATAAAGTATGACGACGAGTAATACGTCGGTGCTTCAAGGATTCAATTTTATCTTTCCAATTTACCATGATCAAATTACCTCTAATTAAATTAAGAAAATTAATTTAAGAAAGTGAGGTGGGAAAGGAACACCCACCCCATTAAGGTGCGAGAAAAACTAACTGACACTGACTGAGAAGAAAACTGAGTAATACTAGATGACAAGTCCTAAATTTATGGCTGTACAGAGTTGTGTAGAGTAAAGTTGTGGAAATTTAGGCGATCGCAGAACTAGAACTAAAAACGTATTCCACTTCTGACTTTTGATATTCTGGTTGACCCATGACTCGGTTTAAAATCTTCTCCACAGTCTTAGCAAACTTTGCATCTCCTCTAGCTCTTGGACGTGGGAGATCAATTTTCACATCCATACTAATTTGACCATCTTCAATCAAAACTATTCGGTCTGCTAAAACTACGGCTTCTTCTACATCATGAGTAATTAACAATGCTGTAAATCCTTGTTCTGTCCACAAACGTTCTAATAATTGTTGCATTTCAATTCTAGTTAGGGCATCCAACGCTCCCAAAGGCTCATCTAGCAACAGTAAAGACGGTTTACTTACCAATGCCCTGGCTAAAGCCACCCGTTGTCTTTGTCCACCGGAAAGAACGGAAGGCCATTCGTGGGCGCGGTCTTCTAACCCCACATCACGAAGCACTTGTAAAGCTGTTTGTCGAGCATAAACTTTAGAATTAGCACCTATTAAACCTAATTCTACGTTTGCCAATACTCGCTGCCAAGGTAACAGACGAGAATCCTGAAACATCATCCGAACGGCTGGATTAATAGGTTTATCAGAATATTTACCGTTTAACAAGACATTGCCATCACTGGGCGCATCTAGCCCAGCCACTAGACGCAACATTGTACTTTTACCACAGCCACTCCGACCAACAATAGCCACAAATTCTCCTGGCTGAATCTCTAAATCAATTCCTTGTAAAACAGTTTTGTTGCCAAAGGACTTTCTCAGTCCTTCAAGATTTAATTGCATTCCTTTATTAGTCATGTTCAAAACCTCTTACTTTTGGATTGTTTACTTGTCATGGGAGTAAAGCTGTCAAATAAAAATAGGCAATGCTTATGTAACAGTTTTCTGAGCCGAAATCCTTAGAAAATCAACATATTTATGC
This sequence comes from Sphaerospermopsis sp. LEGE 00249, assembly GCF_014299995.1. Taxonomy (NCBI): domain Bacteria; kingdom Bacillati; phylum Cyanobacteriota; class Cyanophyceae; order Nostocales; family Aphanizomenonaceae; genus Sphaerospermopsis; species Sphaerospermopsis sp. LEGE 00249. The sequence goes on from NZ_JACJUZ010000025.1 coordinate 9,245, forward strand.
TCAGGCTTTAAGAGATATGTAAGATTGACAGCAATTCATCTCTTTTATTAGGTTGAGTATCACATTTCTGGACAACAAGCTTTAGTAAAGAAGCATCTGGTATTAATACCAGTATGCTTGTTTCCGTGCCATTGAGTAGAATCTCCGATAACTTTGTAGGAATACCGTAGTTTTATCTTAGTATTTCACAATTATCTAAAAATTGCAAGCATATTTGAGAAAAAAATATTAAAAATAGACATAAAAAAATCCCCACTTACTTATGAGGATTTATTCCATACAAAAATTTTGCAATTAATCTATTAATTGCCTACATCAAACAATAACAGAAATTTATTTTTGAGTATTTTTTAACAAATTATTGTGATTTATACCCTGATTACAAAACTTAATTATCCTAATTCAAACCCCAAATTATTCAGAATTTCTTTTAACCTATGCCGACCAGATAAAGATTCAGCCGATGCTACCCTTTTACTAGAATGTTCCGACCAATCACCAGGAATATTCATATGTTGTGAATTGTAGAAATTTTCCATGATTTGGTTATATTCTAATATTCCTTGCTCTTGTTCTGCAAGGTTATATATTTCTCGATGTAAAACTACAGATTGCGGTAAACGTGGTTTAATTGCTACTTTAACAACGGGATCTGCATAGCCCACACACAAACCAAAAACAGCAACTACATGAGGAGGTAAATTCAAAATTTGGGCTACCTCTTGTGGTTTATTTCGCAATGCACCGATATACACAGTTCCTAATCCCAGAGATTCAGCTGCTACTACAGCATTTTGCGCTGCTAAAGCTGCATCTATAGCCGCCATCAAAAACATTTCTAAATAATCTAAACCTTCGTGAGGTAGTCCACGACTTTCAGCAATATTTGTTAGTCTAGCTAAATCTGCTAACCATACTAAAAAGAGAGGACTTTGGCGAATGTGCGCTTGATTATTAGCTAGTTTTGATAATTCTTCTTTACGATTTCCATCTTCAACTGCTACCACACTCCAAGTTTGAAGATTAGAGGAAGTAGAGGCAGATTGGGCAGCAGCGATTAAAACTTCTAAAGTTCCTGGGGGTAAAGCATCAGGTAAATAAGCGCGAATTGAACGATGAGATAGCAAAGTTGCTAATGTGTCACTCCAGGGAATATCTGGATTAAATTTGTCATTACCATACCTATAATTTAGTAATTCAGTTAGGTTAGTCATAACTTTTAACTTTCAGAAAAATAATGATAGCAAAGAATGAAAATGTCTGAATCAGGATGTCCAGGATTAAAGGATTAACAGGATTAAAGAATTTTAATAAATACGAAACCCTGCAAATCCTCGAATCATGTAAATCTTGATATGGCTTGCGCTATATTATCAGAGGTACTTTACTAGGTTAAAACCTGAAAGTTGTACGCAGCCAACCGACTACACTAGCAGGATTACTAGCATCTGAGTCTGGTGCTGTTACCCAAATAAATCCAGGTGTAATCTCAATATTATCAGTGAGTTTATATTTATACCATCCCTCAATGTGCAGTGAAGTATCTTTGTCTGCTTGACCCTTACCTGCTCCTAAATCTACATTTGAACTTAAACGAGTCAGTGTTGGTGCTTGACCCACAAAGAGAGCGCCTAAGCTACCTTTTTTACCTAAATCGGGAAATGTTATTCCTGCTCCCCAGTTCCAGACTTGACCATCTCCATGCCCTAAATAACGATGGGCTGAATACCCCACAAAACCATTGACTGTTAATTTTGGATTTAGTCTATATAATGCCCCAATTCCATAAAGGTTTCCCACGGTTCCCGCACCAGGTACGGTACTATTTGCTAAGTTACTACCAGCAGCAGGTCCAAAGTTTGTTCCTCCTTGACCAATTGCACCTGGTGGACTGTAGGTATTAGCGTAACTTAAACCAAGGCGAAAATTCTTTTTGGGGCTAAAGTAAGTTAATTGTCCAAAAGCCACATATCTGCCTGTAAACAAACCATTATTAGGCGAGGGGTCATTGCCATTAGGGGCGCTATAGGATGCTCCTAATTGCCACTGCTCACTTAGATTATGAAGAATAGCAATTCCCGGTCCGGTATCTCCATAGTTGTACACCATATTCCGTCGGGAAAATCGTGTTATCCCATTAGTGAAAGAACCTTCAAAGGGGTTAGTTGGTCCACTTAAACCTATTTCATTAGCTCCATCTGACTGAGCAAAAATATTAAATTGGGTCTTTTTACCAATAGGAAAACGATAACGAATACCACTAACAAAAACCTGATTGGGTTGAGCAGGATTAGGTCTACGATTATCGGCCGTTCTGCCATCAAATGTTCCCAAAAGTCCAGTCCTAGTTTGTCCCAAAGATTCAATATTTCCACCTGAAAGGACTAATCGCAGTTGATCTTTACCAGTAAAACTTGTGTTTAGTGCTAATTGAACTGCATTTTGAAATGTGATGATATTAGGTGCTGGTTTTTTGGTGATCACGTTATTGCCCGCTAAAACACCTCCCAGTACGAACTGAGCCTGACCGCTCAGTATAGTTGTTGTCGAAAACTGATTGGACTCTATTTCTGCTGTTCTTGCTTCTAACTTATCTAGTCTCCCGCGTAATTGAGCAAGTTCGCTACTAAATTCTTCAGTTAGACGTTGTATGCCTTCCAAATCTTCTTTTACAGCTAAATCTGATGTGGATGATGCAATAAGTTTATTTACTTGATCTAAGCAAGCGTTTAATCCTGCGGCAAATTCATAGCGACTCAAGGCACGATTACCTTTAAATGTACTATCTGGATAACCAGCAATACAACCATAACGTTCTACTAAAGATTGCAAAGCTTGAAAAGCCCAATCTGTTGGTTGGACATCTGAAAGTTGGGATACAGATGTAAGTTGTGACTCACTATCTTGAAACTCATTAGATGAAAAGAAAAGTTCTGAGTTAGTTTCTTTTTGGGTAATTATTTGATTAACGTTGTCAGAGTCAGGGATATTTATACTGACGGTTGATAAGGTCTCTTTACCTGTCGTTTCCTTTTCTTGCCCTCTTTCACTAGCAGAAGATTTTGTACTAGCTGCTAAGACCAAGAGGAATATAGACATTGGTAAAGTAAGCAATAAATTCCAAGCAGTTTTTTTCATTTTGGTTGATAACCCCACACACACAGAATTAGAGCCGACACGAAATTACGTAGAATTTCACACTGAATCACAGGAAAAAATCGAACTTCTCAGATAGAACTTTCTTGTAGGTCTATCTAGGTTAGTTTTGTATTATTAATGACATAAAAGCCTAGAGTAATGACACAATTACCTTATGTATAAAATTAATATACGGTAATTCTATCAAGATACTGTAGTTAATGATTGATAAGTAGCACTATTTCATAAAAAAACTAAAATGTGAGTATTCATGGATACATTTTTTAGAATTTTAAATTAATTTTTACAAAGGCTTGTCCATCTAGTTTGGGTATGATAGTATAGTTGTCAAGCTATTAACTCCGATAAATCGGTAGATTTAGTGTATGTTTAAAAGATAGCGATATTATTAGTTTTTGTAACAAAATGGAATTAAGGAGCATTATTCAAACATTATGAAATACAACCAACTTCCTGGAAGCGACCTCAAGGTTTCAGAAATTTGCTTGGGAACGATGACCTATGGACATCAAAATACTATTGAGGAGGCGCATCAACAACTTGACTATGCTGTTGCCCAAGGGATAAATTTCTTGGATACTGCGGAAATGTATCCAGTTCCCCCTCGTGGTGAAACCCAAGGAAAAACTGAGGCTTATATTGGGGAATGGTTAAAGAAACAGCAACGAGATCAACTAATAGTTGCGACTAAAATTGCAGGTCCTGGTCGTCCTTTTTCCTGGTTGAGAGGTGGAAATAATAAAGTTGACCGTGAGAATATTACACAGGCGGTAAATGATAGTTTGCAGAGATTACAAACTGATTATATAGATTTGTATCAAATTCATTGGCCTGATCGTTATGTTCCTACATTTGGACAGACAAGTTATAATCCAGAATTAGAAAGGGAAACTGTGCCTATTGCGGAACAGTTACAGGCGTTTGCTGATGTGATTAAAGCTGGAAAGATTCGTTATTTGGGTTTAAGTAATGAAACACCTTGGGGAGTAAGTGAGTTTGTTCGCATTGCTAATGATTTGGGATTACCTAAAGTTCTGACAACTCAAAATGCTTACAATTTACTCAATCGTAATTTTGAATCAGGTTTAGCTGAAGTTTATCGTTATACAGATGTGGGTTTATTGGCTTATAGTCCTCTTGGGTTTGGGTTTTTAACTGGTAAATACATAGAAAATCAACAGTTAGAAAATACAAGAATATCTCTGTTTCCTGGTTTTGGGCAACGTTATTTGAAACCCAATGTACAAGAAGCGGTTAAGGCTTATGTGGAGATTGCTAAAAAGTATAATCTTTCAGCGACTCAGTTAGCGATCGCATTTGTCAAAAGTCGCTGGTTTGTGAAAAGTACAATTATTGGGGCAACAACTTTGGCACAATTGCAGGAAAATATAGATAGTGTCAATGTGGTTTTGGATAAAGAGATTTTCGCAGAAATAGATGCAATTCATACTCGTTATCCTAATCCAGCACCTTAACCGAGTTTTGTAAAAAAATACAAAGCGAAATTCTCACCTCACTTAATATTAGTGGTGGTGAGAGTTACTTTATGAAAAAATAATGTTATTATCTGATTTTGTTACTATTACTGATGTAGAAGCCGCCCAAAAACGGCTTGTGGGTATTGCTCATCAAACACCAGTAATTACCTCTGGTACTGTCAATGAACTGACTCAAAGCCAAGTATTTTTTAAATGCGAAAATTTTCAACGGACGGGAGCATTTAAGTTTCGTGGTGCTTATAATGCCCTAGTCCAATTATCAGTAGAACAGAAAATAAAAGGCGTTATTACCTATTCTTCAGGAAATCATGCCCAAGCGATCGCTTTAGCCGGGAAATTACTCAATATTCCCACCATTGTAGTTATGCCTGATGATGCACCAATAGTCAAACAAACTGCAACTCGCAGCTATGGTGCAGAAGTCATTTTGTACAACCGTGATACAACTAACCGGGAAGAATTAACCAAAAATCTCGCAGCAGAACGCCAATTAACTTTAATTCCACCTTATGATTATCCTCATATCATTGCTGGACAAGGTACAACTGCATTAGAACTAATTCAAGAAGTGGGACAACTAGACTACTTATTGGTATGTTGCGGTGGTGGTGGATTAATTTCTGGTTGTGCGATCGCAACAAAAGCACTTTTACCTAATTGTAAAATAATTGGTGTAGAACCAGAATTAGCTGATGACGCTACTCGCTCTTTTTACAGCAAAACCCTGCAAACTGTCCATAATCCCCAGACCATTGCTGATGGTGTCAGGACTCCCAGTTTAGGTAAAATCACCTTTCCCCTAGTCTTAGAATACGTAGATGATATGGTGACTGTATCGGAAGCAGCCATCATTCGCACCATGTTCTTTATTTGGGAACGCTTAAAAATCGTTGTTGAACCCACTGGAGTCATAGCCGCAGCCGCATTATTAGAAGGTAGCGTTAAAGCACCAGCAGCGAGAATTGGCGTAATTATCAGTGGTGGAAATGTAGACTTAGCGCAAGTTAGTCAATTATTACAAACCACTTAATCATTTTTCGTATTACTAGCTAGAGAGCTAATTATTTAACTACTTGATTTTCTGTAAATTGATATGTTAATCTGTATTTATCCTTAAACTACTAATTCTCGATAGGTTTACCGTATATTAAAATTGGAGTGATAAAAAACACACTCCAAAATCTAAGTTTTTAGCAATCGGGGAATCTTTTTTATGCCAAAAGATTGGTTAGAATGGCACGATCTTTACAACACTGAACCCAAATTACAGCAGCGTTTAGAAATCGTGCAGGAATATATTTTTTATAGTTTAGATCACTCCCCAATAGGAGCTATTCGGGTAGTTAGTGTTTGCGCTGGTGATGGACGAGATTTATTAGGAACATTAGCAAATCATCCCCGTACTAAAGATGTATATGCAAGATTAGTAGAAATCAATCCTGGGTTAGTTGAACGGGGACGTGCGACTATAGAATCATTGGGTCTAACAAAACAAATTGAGTTTATCAATGGTGATGCAACTGCTGCTGATAACTATGTAGGAGCAGTACCAGCAGATATTGTCATTGTCTGTGGTATTTTTGGCAATTTAGCTGATGAAAATGAACTCAATCGTTTATTAGGAAATCTCAGTTTTCTGAGTAAAAAAGGCACATTTGTGCTTTGGACTCGTGGACATTCTAACGGTATTGCTTATTCAGAAACCGTGCGTAAATACTTCCGTGATTTTGGATTTGAGGAAGTTAACTTTAAACTCACAGCAACAGGAGATATGGGAGTAGGAATTCATCGTTATTTAGGTGAACATCTACCTACACCAAAAGAAGAAGAATTATTTGTATTTTCCGGCGTTCCAAATAAAGCGAGATAAGAAATGGCCATTGCAAGCACTACCATATCCAGTTGGGAACAATTATTAGAAAAAGCTCGACAAAATACCCCCGCCCGTCGAGTTAAAAGACCAGGACAAGCACCTTCTACTACTCCTATTCCTAGTAGTCTGTATAAACTTCCCCCTGAGAGAAAACCACCAGTATTGTTATATAGAGATAGTAACTCTTGGTGTCCTTTCTGCGAAAGAGTTTGGTTTGCGTTAGAAGAAAAACAAATTCCCTTTGAAACAGAATTTATTGATCTGAGTAATAAACCGAAATGGTACACAGATTTAGTGCCAACAACTCTTGTACCTGCTGCTAAAATTGAGGGTAAGTTAGTTTATGAATCTAAAGATATTCTTTTAGAATTGGAAGAGCATTTTGGGGAAACGTTATTACCAGAAGATCCAGAAGAAAATGCGATCGCCAGACAATGGGTTGAAGATGCAGAAACCAATGGTTTTCGGGATATTGCCTATAAATTCTTGAGACAACCTCCAGAAGATGCCAAAGAATTAGCAAATTTACAAGCAGAATTTGAAGCTAAATTAGATGAAATTGAAAAGACTTTAGGGAGATATCCAAAACCCTATTTTTTATCAACATTTAGCCTGGTAGATATTATGTATAGTCCCCATTTAGATAGATTGGCGGCTAATTTACCAGTATATAGAGGATATCACATCAAAGGAAATCCTCGTTTTCCTCTCATCAATGTTTGGTTTGCAGCACTTAAAAAACGTCCTGCTTACAACAGAGTTAAATCAGACAACATTACTAATAATTTACTTTTAAGGCGGAGATTTGGCATAGAACCTATTGGTAATCCCTTACCTTTAGATTTAGCTGAGGCTGAATTTATTGAATATCGTGCAGAAGCGGCTGAAAGATTAAGTGATAATCGAGAAGTTGCTATTAGCGATATTCTCAAAAATTCTGGAATTCAATCTTTAGGTGATATCTCAATCATTAAAGACGCTGTGGATTTTCACCTACGATTATTAGCTGATTATCTCCTGAATGGTAATAACGAATTATTACCAGGCGGTAGAACTGGAGGTAAAGAAAGTATAGATCCAATTATCGCTGCTACAGGGGCTATTACGCTGGCTTATATCAGAAATAGAATTTGTGCGCCACGAGATATGAGTGCTGGTGCTGCTACTGCATTACGAGCAGCAGCAGATAAAGTTTTTGCATCTATTTATTGATTTGATAACAAGAGGAATTAAAATGACTGATTTTAAAAAGGTGAGCAATGATTTGAGTATTGCCGGACAAATTTCATCCGATGAATTAAAACAATTGTCAATAGAAGGTTTCAAATCAGTTTTAAATTTACGTTCTCCTGATGAAAATGGTTTTGTTCACGATGAAAAGCAGGAAGCACAAATTGTAGGACTGGAATATACAAACATTCCCTTAAATTCTCAAGCGGCAAATCAAAAATTAACAGCAGAAGCAATTCAAGCTATTGAGAAATTGCCGAAACCAATTTTAATTCACTGTGCTGGTGGTGCAAGAGCCGGAGGAATAGCCTTAATAGCAGAAGCAATTCAAGCAGATTTAACCTATGAACAAATTGCTCAAAAAGCTAATGAATTGGGCATTAATTTAGAACAGCCACATCTCAAGCAATTTTTATTAGAAAAATTTGCAGCCAGACAAAATTAAATTTTCATCTCAGGAGCAAATAAAAATTCAAAATCTAAAACTTAAAATCTAAAACTTTGTGTCTTTGCTCCTTTACCTCTTGGCGCGAAATACATTAACGAATCCACTGGGTAAATTTATCGGGTACAACTGTTATGAGTTTAGAACTAAATCTATCAGGTAAAACAGCAATTGTTACAGGTGGTAGTGCCGGAATTGGATTAGCTACCGCCAAAGGTTTATATAGTGAAGGTGTGAATGTCGTTATTGCTGCTCGCAACCAAAAAAGACTTGATCAAGCAGTAATTGATATTCAATCCTTAGATGATACAAATGCTAAAGTTATTGGTGTGAGTGCCGATTTAACTAAAGCAGAAGATATTGAAAAAGTTGTTTCTACAACATTAGAACAATTTGGAAAAATTGATGTCTTGATTAATAATGCTGGTTCAGCCCGTGCAGGGTCATTTTTAGAATTAAGTGATGAAGCATTTCTAAATGCTTGGAATTTAAAACTTTTGGGTTATATTCGCTTTGTGAGAGCCGTTGTACCTCATCTAAAAAAACAGGGTGATGGACGTATTGTTAACATTATCGGTGGTGCTGGACGTACACCCCGTCCTAATTTCCTACCAGGAGGAACGACAAATGCAGCATTGCTCAACTTTACACGAGGCATTTCTAAAGAATTAGCCCTAGATAATATTAAAATTAATGCCATTTCTCCTGGTTTAACAGACACAGAAAGAGCGAAAACTTTAGCAGTGCAAAATGCAGAGAGTTTGAGTATTACTGTGGATGAATATCAAGCCCAAGCAGTAAAATCAATACCTTTAGGAAAAATAGTTCAACCTGAAGAAATTGCTGCACTAGCTTTATTTTTAGTTTCTGATTTAGCTAGTTCTATTACTGGTGCAGAAATTCAAGTTGATGGTGGAACTACACCGGGAGTCTAAGTTATTACGTAGGTTGGGTTAAGCGACAGCGCAACCCAACATTTTCAGAATTTTGTTGAGTTTCCTTACGTCAAACGCCATTCGTTTCAAGCCGGGAAACCCGTCCACAACGGTGGCTTCCCAACCTACGGTTTTTCAATAAATTAACCTTACAAAAGAGAGGAATTTCCATGACTCAAAAACAACTATTTTCGCAAGATAGCGATTTTGATCAAACCTTATTAGCTGATGTGTTAGTAATTGGTGGTGGTCCTGCTGGTACTTGGTCGGCTTGGAGTGCTGCTAATACTGGTGCAAAAGTGGTTTTAGTAGATAAAGGCTATTGTGGTACAAGTGGCTGTGCTGCTGCATCAGGTAACGGTGTGTGGTATGTCCCACCAGAACCCGACAGTAGAGAAGCAGCAATGGCTTCCAGGGAGGCTTTAGGAGGTTTTTTATCTAGCCGTGATTGGATGCAACGGGTACTAGATCAAACTTATGCGAACGTCAACCAACTAGCTGAATGGGGTTATCCCTTTCCTAGAGATGAAGACGGTAGACTCTATCGGCGCAGTCTCCAAGGTCCAGAATATATGCGTTTGATGCGGCAACAGATAAAACGGGCAGGGGTGAAAATTTTAGATCACAGTCCGGCTTTGCAGTTGTTGGTAGATGCAGAAGGGGCTGTAGCTGGGGCGACAGGGGTTAACCGTCAGACTGGTGAAAAGTGGGTTGTGCGATCGCATTCAGTGATCATTGCTACCGGAGGCTGTGCTTTCTTGAGTAAAGCCTTGGGTTGCAATGTGCTAACAGGGGATGGATACCTGATGGCAGCCGAAGCGGGTGCAGATATGTCAGGAATGGAATTTTCCAACGCCTATGGCATCGCACCTGCTTTTTCTTCTGTAACTAAAACCCTATTCTATAATTGGGCAACTTTCACCTACGAAGATGGTACACCTATCCCCGGCGCTGGTTCGCAAAAAGGGCGTTCTGTCATTGCCGAAACTTTGCTAACTCAGCCTGTTTACGCCATCATTGACAAAGCATCAGAAGAAATGCGGGTGACAATGCGTTTATCTCAACCCAATTTCTTCCTACCTTTTGATCGTGCAGGTATTGATCCCTTTACTCAACGTTTCCCTGTCACCTTGCGTTTAGAGGGGACTGTTCGAGGCACAGGTGGCATTAGAATTACTGATTATACTTGTGCTACTTCAGTCCGTGGACTCTATGCCGCCGGTGATGCCGCAACCAGAGAATTAATTTGTGGTGGCTTTACCGGTGGTGGTAGTCATAACGCAGCTTGGGCGCTATCTTCAGGATATTGGGCAGGACAGTCTGCGGCTACATACTCCCATAATTTAGGTATGCAAGCCAACCAAAGACCAGTTCAAGCTGTAGGTGGTGTAGGATTTATCTCTGGTAGTGAGAAGCAAATTCACAGTGAAGACATCATTAAAGCTACTCAAGCGGAAGTTTTCCCATACAATCACAATTATTTCCGTAATGAAAAAACTTTAACGGAATCATTGCAAAGATTACATTTCCTTTGGCATAAAATTCGTCATAGTGAAGTTGCAGATAATAGTAATATTGTCCGCACAAGGGAAGCTGCGGGAATGGTAGCCACAGCTAGATGGATGTATAGCAGTGCCTTGGAACGGAAAGAAACTCGCGGAATGCACAAACATTTAGATTATCCACAACCGGATGCTAACCAACATCATTATTTAATTAGTGGTGGTTTGGATCAAGTATGGGTAAAAGCTGCACCTATCCAGGAAACAAAAGCGAAAGAACTCGTAACTGTTTAATTGTAGGTTGGAGAGCCATCGCCTTGGACGGGTTTCCCGTCTTGTGGCGAATGGCGTTTGACGCAAGGAAACCCAACATGATTACAACTTAAATTGAACGCAGATGAACGCAGATAAAGATGGATTAATTAAGGGATTTCAGGATTATGTGCAGCCTCACATAAAATTGGCTTAACCCAACCTACATCAATATTAATTTTGGTTTTTTATTATGATTGAATTAGTTAGTGAATCCCGGTGCATTCAATGTAATCTCTGTGTGAAAGTTTGCCCAACAAATGTTTTCGATAAAGTACCAGATGCACCTCCAAAAATTGCCAGACAAAGCGATTGTCAAACCTGCTTTATGTGTGAATTATATTGTCCAGTTGATGCGCTGTATGTTGCCCCAGACGTAGACCCATTAACAGGAATCAACGAAGAATCATTAGCAGAATCTCAACTTTTAGGCAGTTATCGTAAAAATATTGGTTGGGGAAAATCTGTTACAACCACAGCTAAAGAAGACTCAACATATAAATTGTTGGAGAAGATGAAATAGAATATCAAAAATAATCGAAGTTATCAATTATGAAACGGGAGCATCCCAATTTTGAAAAAATAATTGTAGCAACACTAAAAAATCTCTTAAACTCTCTTAGCTTTGAGTCATTTGTGTCCTGTGCGGTTCAATCATATCAAGTCTTTAGAACATTTTGACCTTAGATAAAAATAAATTTACACATTTGGGAGACTCCCTATGAAACTGATTTTACCAGTAGAAATTGCCCATGAGATTGAGCCGCATTTACCTAAAAATACTATTGTATTGCGTGTAGATAGTGAGGGTAATATAGATGGTGATGCCACAGATGCAGAAGTTTATTTTAGTTGGTTTTATCTCAAACCAACTACTTTACATCGAGTATTATATGCAGCGCCTTCATTACGTTGGCATCATGCCCCAAATGCAGGTGTAAATCATATTTTGACACCAAAATATTTAGAAAGAGATTTAATTTTAACTAATGGTGCAGGGGTTCATGGTATCCCTATTGCTGAATTTGTGATTACTTATCTACTGGCTTATTCTAAACGATTACCAAGTTTATATAAACTACAAAATGAGCATGATTGGCAAAGAGGTTTACCAATTCAAGAATTATTCGAGAAAACTTTATTAATTATCGGCGCTGGTGGAATTGGTCAAGAAATTGCGGTTCGTGCTAAAGCATTTGGAATGCGTATTTTTGGTAGTTGTCGTCATCCAAAACCATTACCAAACTTTGATAAAGTAGTTGGTGCTAATGATTGGAAAGAACTACTTCCAGCAGCAGATTTTGTGGTGATTGCTACTCCTTTAACAGCAGAAACAAAGGGAATAATTGATGTGGAAACCCTGCGTTTATTCCGCCCAGATTCCTATTTAATTAATATTGCACGAGGGGCAATTGTTGATGAATCAGCACTTATACAGGCTTTACAGGAAGGTTTGATTGCTGGGGCGGCTTTAGATACAGTATTTATAGAACCATTACCAGCAGAAAGTCCTTTGTGGACATTGCCAAATGTGTTTATTACACCCCATTGTTCTGGAAATTCTCCTAGAGTCAAAGAGAGAACACTTGCTTTATTTCTTGACAATTTCAACCGCTATTGTCAAGGTAAGTCTTTACGCAATGTGGTAGATAAAACTGCTGGTTATTAAATAATAATAAATATAAAATAAGTAGGGATAAACGTAAGTTTGCTTTTACATTTTTAACGTAGATTACGCAGGCTATGCAGTATAACTTATTTAGTCGGTTGGGTGAAATAGCTACACTATTTTTTAAATTGGGTGTTATTGGCTTTGGTGGACCAGTTGCCCATATTGCCATGATTGAAGATGAAGTAGTGAAGCGTCGTCGGTGGTTGACACAAGACCATTTTCTGGATTTACTAGGTGCAACTAATTTGATTCCTGGTCCCAATTCCACTGAAATGGCAATTCATGTCGGATATATTTATGCAGGATGGCCAGGGTTAATTGTCTCAGGTGTTTGTTTTATATTACCTGCGGTTTTAATAACAGGGATATTTGCCTGGATTTATGTTAATTATGGTAGTTTACCTCAAATTTCACCTTTACTTTATGGTATCAAACCTGCTGTTTTAGCGGTTATTGTAAATTCCCTTTGGGGTTTAGCAAAAAAAGCGGTTAAAAACCGTCAATTACTGATTATTGCTATAGCTGTAGGATTATTGGTATTAATTCGGCAAGTGAATGAAGTAATTGCCTTATTGTTTGGAGGATTACTAGGTATGATTTGGTTACATCCTAGAAATCAAGACAAACCACCAGGAAATAAACCTAACTTATTGATTGCTGTCTTAACTACAGGGGCAACTTTACAGACAACATCTACAATTAGCACTGTGGCAGGTACATCTATTCCTTTATGGCAATTAGGTTGGTTTTTTCTGAAAGTTGGTAGTGTTTTGTTTGGTGGTGGCTATGTGCTAATTGCATTTTTGCAGGGGGGATTAGTTCAAGAATATGGCTGGTTAACACAACAGCAGCTACTAGATGCGATCGCTATTGGTCAATTTACCCCTGGTCCAGTGCTGTCTACTGCCACTTTTATCGGCTATGTCTTAGCTGGTATACCTGGTGCGATAGTAGCTACCATTGGTATTTTTCTACCATCTTTTCTCTTTGTTGCTGCCTTAAATCCGATTATTCCCCGTTTACGCAGTTCTGCTTGGATAAGATCATTTTTAGATGCTGTGAATGCCAGTGCTGTAGCACTGATGGTAGTAGCTACCTTGCAACTGGGAATAGCTACTTTAAAAATAGCAAAACCACCCTATGTAGATATTTTGGGGATAGCGATCGCACTCATCTCCACAGTTTTGATTACTCGTTACCGCATTAATGCTGCTTGGCTAGTTTTAGGTAGTAGTTTAATTGGTTATGGTGCTATGGCTTTAGGCTATATCAAATAAAAAATTGTTGAATATTTTAGCAGAGAAAATTCACGGAAAGGATTTTTCAGCAACCCCTAATTAGAGAAATATTTTTTTTACAGCAGATTGGAGATTATGAAGTACATTAGCCTATTGAACTTCAAGTTTTAAAACTATCTTCTAAAATTGACGTACCTCATTTACTCCAAAAGTGCTGTCATTATTTACTGTTAATCATCATCAGCAGGAGCATTTAGCTGTGAAGCAATTGGTTGATTATTTTGACCAATTAAAAATCTAAAAAAACGATTAAGTCGCTTCATACCACTCAAAGTAATTAAAGTCAAAAATCCTCTGCTAATGAAATAGCCGTAGCTTTACCAATTCCCGAAGATGCTCCCGTAATAATAGCCACCTTACCATCTAATTTACCTGCCATAGTAAACACCCATTGATTAATTTTAAAGTACGGTATCTTGATAAAATTACTGTAGATTTAAAATTAACGATATCACAGATCATTAGAAAAAGCAAAAAAAGTAGCTTCTAATGCCGTAGCAATGTGTATAAATATTTGACTTGTAATTGTGCTAGAGTCAGCAAGAGTAAGAGGTTGTCCAGTATCACCACCATTACAAATACGCGGATCGAGGGGAATTTTACCTAAAAGCGGTGCTTGGAGTTCATTAGACAATTTTTCACCGCCACCACTACCAAAAATCGGAGTTTCTTCGCCATTTACGCCCATAAAATAGCTCATATTTTCGATAATACCGAGAACAGGAACACCCACTTGACGAAACATATAGATACTGCGACGCACATCAGAAATCGCCACTTCTTGAGGTGTTGTTACTAATATGACTCCACAAATCGGGCTTTCTTGCACAATCGTGATTTGAGCATCACCAGTACCGGGAGGTAAATCTATTAACAAATAGTCCAATTCTCCCCATTCAACATCATGTATAAATTGAGTAATGATTTTATGTAATACTGGTCCACGCCATGCTAGAGGATGATCTGGTTCTGCCAACAATCCTACAGACATGACTTTGATACCATGAGCTTGTAACGGTAAAAATTTCTGACCATTAACAGTATCAATAACTGTAACTTCCGATTGTCCTAACCCTAACATCTGAGGAACATTAGGACCATAAACATCAGCATCTAATAACCCAACTTTTGCTCCTTTTAACCTCAAAGCTGCTGCTAAATTAACTGCGGTTGTGGATTTACCTACACCTCCTTTACCGCTAGATATGGCTAATGTCGTTTTCACTCCTGGAATTGTACAAATTTGAATATAGATTTTTTTACACCAAGATAATGATGATAATACCGCTTTAATCTCTGCTTCTAAATGCTGTTGACGAGAACCTATATACAAGCGCAAATAAATATATTGATCAACTATCCGTAGATTTCGCACCATTCCCAAACTAACGATATCGTTTTTCAGACTGGGTTCAATTACTTGTTTGAGGAGTTGGATAACTTCTTCTTGTGGGAGATGGGAAGAATCTCTTTGTAGTTCTTCTTGCAAAAGGCCATTGTTCAAATCTGATTTTTTCAACATTTTACGGTTATCTGGTATAGAAAATTACAAAACTAATAACTAGGTAACAGGATAATTACTTTTTTTAAAGAAAAGCTTGCATTTCAATTACCTTTATGTGATATATTAAAAAATACGGTAACTTGATTGGTATACTGTATTTTATCATAAATTGACCTAAAGTCTGAATAATATATTGACCTTTAGCACTAGAGTTATGTTGAGTAAATTCTCTCTATTCCGATTATTTGAAGTTGGAATCACTTTTCTTAAAAAATCTAATATTCGCAATTTTTCCTTATTGTTTGCAGTTGGACTAAGCCTAACTTTAGCTATTTCTGCTTGTTCTCCCAACGCCAGCGAAAACACGGGAACAACTCAGACACCTAATTCAAGTCCAACTTCTCAAGCAACAAATAGCAGTGTCGTAGTTCGCATTGGTTACCAAAAAGCTGCAACCGTTCTTTACGCATTAAAGGCAAAACGGGAATTAGAAGAAGCGTTAAAAGGCTCTGGTAATTCTGTGACATGGACTGAATTTCCCGCAGGTCCTCCAATGTTAGAAGCTTTAAATGCTGGTAGTATTGATTTTGGTTATACGGGAGAAGCGCCACCAATTTTTGCCCAAGCGGCAGGTACACCTTTTGTTTATGTTGCCTATGATCCTTGGACTCCCAAAGCAGAAGCGATTATTGTTCATAAGGATTCACCTATTAAAAACGTAGCTGATCTTAAAGGTAAAAAAGTTGCTTTTGTAAAAGGATCAAATACCAATTATTTAGTAATCAAAGCCCTAGAAAAAGCCGGATTAAAATACACCGACATCAAGCCAATTTTCCTGAATCCTTCTGATGGACGTGCTGCTTTTGAAGGAAAAAATGTTGATGCTTGGGCAATTTGGGATCCATTTTTAGCTGCGGCAGAAAAAGCTACTGGCACACGCACTCTCACAGATGCAACTGGACTAGCACCCAATTTAGGTTATTATTTAGCTGCTCAATCTTTTGTAGAGAAAAATCCAGAAGTGTTAAAAACTGTTTTAGATGGAGTGAATAAAGTCAGCGATTGGGCAAAAAATAATCCTACTGAAGTTGCTAAATTACTCTCACCTGTTTTGGGTATAGATGCGGCCGTTCTAGAAACAGCAGAAAAGCGGCGTGATTATGGTGTATTACCTCTGACAGAGGAAGTAATTACCAAACAGCAAGAAATTGCAGATGCTTTCTACAAAATTCAATTGATTCCTAAAGAGATCAAGGTTAAAGAAGTAGTTTGGCAAGGCAATAAATAGGTTAGTAATTGGTAATTGGTGATTGGTGATAAGAAAATTGCTAATCATCAATTATTTCTAAAAATCTTCCTTGACTTTCTCTGGGTGAGAAAAAATTTTAAATTATTGCAAGAGTTGTATATGGTAACAAACATTAATACACAGTGGCTAAAAACCGATGTTTTAGTAATTGGTGGTGGTACAGCAGGGACAATGGCAGGGATTAAAGCCAAACAGGCAAATCCTAATGCGGAGGTATTGATTTTAGAGAAAGCGAATATTCGCCGCAGTGGGGCGATCGCAATGGGTATGGATGGAGTTAATACAGCCGTCATTCCTGGCAATTCTACCCCAGAACAATACACCCGTGAAGTCACCATTGCTAACGATGGTATTCTACACCAAAAAGCCGTTTATCAAACAGGTAAATTAGGTTTTGAAACCATTCAAGAATTAGAAAGTTGGGGTGTTAAATTCCAAAAAGATCCTCAAGGAAATTACGACGTTAAACAAGTGCATCGAGTAGGAAAATATGTCTTACCCATGCCAGAAGGCAAAGATTTAAAAACCATTCTTACTCGTCAAGTTAAACGCCATAAAGTGAAAGTTACAAATCGCGTTATGGCAACTAGAATACTAGTAAAAAATAGTAGAGCGATTGGTGCAGTTGGATTTGATGTGCGTGGTGGTGATTTTGTAGTTATTCAAGCTAAAGCCGTGATACTTTGTACAGGTGCTTGTGGCAGATTAGGACTACCTGCATCTGGTTATCTTTATGGAACTTATGAAAACCCCACAAATGCCGGAGATGGTTATTCAATGGCTTATCATGCAGGAGCAGAATTAAGCAATATTGAATGTTTCCAAATCAACCCATTAATTAAAGATTATAATGGTCCAGCCTGTGCGTATGTTGCTGGTCCCTATGGAGCATATACCGCCAACGCTGAAGGAAACCGCTTCATTAATTGTGATTATTGGAGTGGGCAAATGATGCTAGAGATTTGGAAAGAATTAAACTCTGGTAAAGGACCAATTCAAATGAAAATGACTCATTTGGATGAGGATACAATTTCGGAAATTGAGTCTGTTTTATGGGCAAATGAACGACCGAGTAGAGAACGTTTTCATGAAGGTAGAGGCGAAAACTACCGGACTCATGGGGTTGAGATGAATATCTCAGAAATAGGATTATGTAGTGGACATAGTGCGTCTGGTGTGTGGGTGAATGAAAAAGCAGAAACTACAGTACCAGGATTATATGCAGCCGGAGATATGGCCAGTGTTCCTCATAATTATATGATTGGTGCATTTGTCTTTGGTCGGTTAGCAGGAGAAAATGCGATAAATTATATTCAAAATTTAGAATATTTAGAACCAGATGTTGATTTTTTAGAAGCTGAAAAAGCGAGAATTTACGCACCATTAAATCAACCTAATGCTATTCCCCATACTCAAGTTGAATATAAATTACGCCGACTGGTGAATGATTATTTACAACCACCAAAATCCGGGAATAAAATGGAAATTGGACTAAATAATTTTCTTCGCTATCATGAAGTATTAGACCAAATGGGAGCGCGTGATCCCCATGAATTGATGCGATGTATGGAAGTACATTTTATTCGTGATTGTGCAGAAATGGCAGCACGATCATCTTTATATCGTCGGGAAAGTCGTTGGGGTTTATATCATTATCGCTTGGATTTTCCAGATAAGAATAATGAAGAGTGGTTTTGTCATGTGAATTTGAAAAAAGACGAATCAGAAGAAATGATTTTGTTTAAACGTCCCGTTGAGCCTTATGTTGTAGAGGTGGATTTACAGCAAGAAGTTTATAATGTTGCAGTTAGATAACTAGATAATTAGTAAATCAAAAACTAATTAAAAACCTCCTTATTTTTTGATAGTCAGTCTACTTGAATAACTAGAACTACCTATGTCAGAAAATTATCGTTTTGAAACCCTACAAGTCCATGCTGGACAAGAACCTGCACCTGGTAATAACGCCCGCGCTGTACCAATTTATCAAACTACTTCCTACGTTTTTGATGATGCTGAACATGGAGCGCGGTTATTTGCTCTCCAGGAATTTGGCAATATTTATACTCGCATCATGAATCCGACAACGGATGTATTTGAAAAAAGGATTGCCGCATTAGAAGGTGGTGTAGCAGCTTTAGCTACTGCAAGCGGTCAAGCAGCACAATTTTTAGCAATAAGTACGATCGCTCAAGCAGGAGATAATATTGTTTCCACCAGTTTCCTCTATGGAGGAACTTATAACCAATTCAAAGTTACTCTTCCACGATTAGGGATCAATGTCAAATTTGTGGAAGGAGATGATCCAGAAAACTTCCGTCAAGCAATTGATCAAAATACCAAAGCTTTGTATGTTGAAACAATTGGTAATCCCCAATTTAACATTCCTGATTTTGCAGCTTTAGCCCACATTGCCCATGAAAATGGTATTCCTTTAATTGTAGATAATACCTTCGGTGCAGGTGGATATTTAGCACGACCAATAGAACATGGTGCTGATATTGTGGTCGAGTCTGCAACTAAATGGATTGGAGGACATGGTACATCCATTGGCGGCGTAATAGTTGATTCTGGTAAATTTGATTGGGGTAACGGCAAATTTCCCCTCTTTACCGAACCTTCCCCCGCTTATCATGGATTGAATTTTCAAGAAGTATTTGGCAAAGGTAGTCAATTTGGTAATATTGCTTTTATTATTCGCGCCAGAGTGGAAGGATTACGAGATTTAGGAGCAGCATTAAGTCCATTTAATGCTTTTCTATTACTACAAGGATTAGAAACTCTTTCCCTGCGTGTAGATCGTCATGTAAATAATGCTTTAGAATTGGCTAAATGGTTAGAACAACAAGAGCAGGTAGCATGGGTTAATTATCCAGGACTTCCCAATCATCCCTATCATGAACGAGCTAAAAAATATCTTCGACATGGTTTTGGTGGAGTTCTTAATTTTGGTATTAAAGGGGGATTAGAAGCTGGTAAAGCCTTTATTAGTAATGTTAAATTAGCCAGTCATTTAGCAAATGTTGGTGATGCGAAAACCCTTGTTATTCATCCCGCTTCTACAACCCATCAACAGCTAAGTGAGAGTGAACAAATTTCGGCTGGTGTAACACCAGATTTAGTACGGGTATCTGTGGGAATTGAACATATTGATGATATTAAGGAGGACTTTGAACAGGCATTTAAGAAGGTGACAGGTGACAGGTGACAGTAAAAGAAAGTAAGGGTACAGAGGAAAAATTGTCTATTCCCTATTCCCTATTCCCTATTCCCTATTCCCTATTCCCTATTCCCTATTCCCTATTCCCTATTCCCTATTCCCTACTATATGAAATACCTAGACTTCATTTCACCAAAAACTCAGTTTTATCAACTTTCAAAACCATTTTCATTAGAATCTGGTAAAGTATTAATTGGTGTTCAGGTTGCTTATCGTACCTGGGGAAGATTAAACGCCAACGGTGATAATGGAGTCTTAATTTGTCATGCTTTAACTGGCTCTGCTGACGCTGACGACTGGTGGAAACCTTTATTTGGTGCTGGGAAATCCTTTGATCCTGATCAGGATTTTCTTGTATGCAGCAACATTTTAGGAAGTTGTTACGGTACAAATGGAGCAACTTCTATTAACCCAAATACAGCAAGAATTTATGGTGCATCTTTTCCTAGAATTACAATTAGGGATATGGTGAATTTGCAAGCCGCACTATTAGAATATCTGGATGTTAAATTTCTGCGATTGGTAATAGGTGGTTCACTGGGTGGGATGCAAGTTTTAGAATGGGCATTATTATATCCAGAAAAGGTGAGAGCGATCGCACCAATAGCCGCACCTGGAAGACATTCAGCATGGTCTATTGGTTTAAGTGAAGCACAAAGACAGGCAATTTATACAGATCCAAATTGGCAAGGGGGAAACTATACAAGTGATGCACCTCCGAACCAAGGGTTAGCCGTAGCGCGGATGATGGCAATGATTACTTATCGTTATTGGGAGAGTTTTACAAATCGTTTTGGAAGGGAGAAGGATGAATTTAATCAATTTGCCATATCTAGTTATTTACAATATCAAGGTCAAAAACTCATAGAACGTTTTGATGCTAATACTTATATTACATTAACTCATGCAATGGATAGTCATGATGTTAGTTGGCATAGGAAAAATTATCAATCTGTTTTGCAAAGTATCAAACAACCAACTTTAGTTGTAGCGATTGATTCTGATGTTCTTTATCCCCCAGTAGAACAACAAGAATTAGTAGATTTAATTCCTAATGCTCAATTAGGATTAATCAAATCACCTCATGGACATGATGCTTTTTTAATTGATATGGAGGAATTGAATGAAATAGTAGTTTCTTTTAGGAAAGGATTAAAATTTTGTGTTTAATTTGTTTAATTTTCAATCAAATTAGGGAGTTAAAAAATTATGGCTTTAATTAATCAAAGAGTAGATGTTCCTGTAATTGTGGATGAATCTAAATGTTTAGAAAAATGTGTTGCTTGTATTGAAGTTTGTCCTTTAGATGTGTTAGCAAAAAATCCAGAGACGGGAAAAGCTTATATGAAATATGATGAATGTTGGTTCTGTTTACCCTGTGAAAAAGAATGTCCAACAAATGCGATTACAGTCCAAATTCCTTTTTTATTGCGGTAGAGGTGCAGAAATGTTTACAGATACAGATTCAGAGTTAAATCAATGGTTGGAAATGTTGCGATCGCCTGATGTGAGCGATCGCCTAGTTGCGGTAAAATCTCTACAGCATCTCGGAGAAGATGCAGCACTTGATGCTTTAATTATCGCACTGGAAGACGAAAGCACCCCAGTCCAAAAAATAGCTGTATCCGCACTTTGGGAAATTGCCAATCCTCAAGCAGTTCCAGCTTTATTAAAAACCCTCGCTTCCCCAGATGAAGAAATTCGCACCGAAGCATTATCAGCTTTAGGTGAATTAATAAATGCAGATGATTTACTGTTATTGTTAGATGCACTAAATCAAGAAAATATCAACCTGCAAATTAATATTTTAATCTTATTGCGGAAGATACATGATGTTCAATCTTTACCTGCGGTGTTATCTTTCTTTGATTCCAAATATCCAGAACTACGAGAAGCTGCTATTACAACTTTGCGCTATTTAAACCAAGTCCAAATCTGTCCACCAGCTTTATCATTAATCAATGATCCTGATGATAATGTCCGTCGTGCAACAGCATTAACTTTAGGACATTTAGCAGATCAAGAAATTGTAGATTTATTAACTAAAGCACTAATTTCTGATTTTGATTGGCAAGTACGACGCAATGCAGCTAAATCTCTAGCAATTCATGCTAATTCAGCAGCAATTCCCGCTTTAAAAATTGCGCTAAAAGATGAACATTGGCAGGTGCGAAAATTCACGCTTCAAGTATTACAAAAAACGACAGATCAAAATTTATTACCTGATTTGATTAAAGCATTAATAGACGAATATTCTGATGTGAGAAAAGAAGCAGCTATAGCACTTGGTAATTTAGAAAATGCTGATGCTTTAAATGCACTACAACAAGCACTAGATGATCCTGATCGAGATGTTTGTATTTACGCAGAAAGAGCAATTAAAACAATAATAGGGGCGAAGGATTCGGAAAATAAATTTTGACAAGAACCGATAATTAACAGACCGAATGCTTCGCCCTTACAACTTCGCTAAATATGTACAAATTTGCTCCTGCTTGGGAACAAGAAACAATAGTATTTGGTGCTTCTCAACCTGGATATACTGATAATCAGGTATATGATTGGATTGAGTTTATGAAATCACAAAATATCAAGCGAGTTTGCTGTTTACTTAGTGATAAACAACTAGCTAATTATGCTCATCTTTTAGATACATATCGGCAAGAATTTGGTAATCAACAAATTTGTTGGACACCAATTGAAGATTTTCATTTATCTGATTTACAAACACTCACACAAAAAATACTGCCTTTTTTAATCACAGCAAATCAACAAAATGAAAAAGTAGTTGTGCATTGTGCTGGTGGAATTGGCCGGACTGGACATATATTAGCGGCTTGGTTAGTGAGTGTGCGGGGATTTTCTAACAAAGATGCAATTTCTGCTGTTATAAGAACAGGGAGAAATCCTCATGAAGCTGTAATGTTAAGTGAAAATCCGTTACAAGTTGCACAAGAATTGAATTTGTTACTTAATAATTGTCGCCTAGCATTCTTAACTAATTGAATACTATTGCTGATTTTTCAGACAAATTCAGCAATTTATAAACACTTTACCATTGATAAAATAGGTGATCATCAAAACTATTATAAAATTGGAATCTAGCAGTTCCTACAACTAAATTATTTGCCTTTTCATCGGAGGAAATAACATGAACTCGAAATAGATAAATACCTTCGCTGGTGGGATTATAAAAAGGTTTTAAAACGATAATAATTGTTTGATTTGCAGAAACTGGTTTATCAAAAGTAGCAATGATAGTTTGTGGTTGAGTTGAACTTTTGGTTAGGGTAATACCTACCTTTTCTTTTTGTCCACTTGCTTCTACAAAAGCAAAACTGTTTTTCTGATCAAATTCAATATTTTCTACACCTTCTATTTGTGTTAAAACAACCTGTTGCAGTTGCCAATTAGCTAGAGATTCTGGTAATTTGATTGTAAAATAATAAGTTGCGTCCCAAGAACCTGTTTGATTATAGGTTGTTTTGGCAGTTAACAACGGTTTTGATGGTATCCCGTAGGTAGTATGTACAGATAATAAAAAGATTCCTGTACTAATAGCTAAGGTTTTACAAAGAGTTTTACCAAGAGTTTTAAAGTTGTTCATGTTTTGAGGATTTGATATTTTAAATAGGTTTTTCTATTGAATTACACCCTTTTAGTTTAGCAAGTATAAGTTACCAATAATTACACATATTAGTTAATTTTAATCGTCCTAATTCCTATCTGATTAGGTGGATTAAATGAGAGGTTATATTGCAATACTGCTAAGTTAACTAAATTAGATCAGATTCTCTCATTGTTGTTTGGGTAATTTTATTAATAAATGTTAAGTAATTTTATGTTTTTTATCTCACGCAAAGACGCAGAGACGCAAAGAAAGAGAGAAGAACAGAAGGAAATGAAAGCATCAAATTTAGATCCCTGACTTCTTTGAATGATCTTCATTATTTACAAAAAATCTAATTAAGAAGTCGGGGATATTTCGTACCTGGCTTAACTCATATTCATTATTTGTTAATTTTTCTGATTTGTTGCATAGTATCTTGATAGTCTGTTTCTTTACCTTCTTTTTTATAGATATTGGCGGCTGTTTGAAAATCTTTAATTGCACCCTGCTGATCTCCTAATTCCTTACGGACAATTCCCCGGTTGTAGTAAGCATTGGCATCGTTAGGATTAATCTTGATAGCTTGGTTGTAATCATTTATAGCACCTTGCTTATCTCCTAATTCATTACGGACAATTCCCCGGTTGTAGTAAGCATCGGCAAAGTTAGGATTAATCTTGATAGCTTGGTTGTAATCATCTATAGCACCTTGCTTATCTCCTAAATCATCACGGATAACTCCCCGGTTGTTGTAGGCATCGGCATAGTTAGGATTAATCTTGATAGCTTGGTTGAAATCATCTATAGCACCTTGCTTATCTCCTAAATCACTACGGATAACTCCCCGGTTGTTGTAGGCATTGGCATAGTTAGGATTAATCTTGATAGCTTGGTTGTAATCATCTATAGCACCTTGCTTATCTCCTAAATAATAACGGACATTTCCCCGGCCGATGTAGGCATTGGCATAGTTAGGATTAATCTTGATAGCTTGGGTGTAATCATCTATAGCACCTTGCTTATCTCCTAATTCATCACGGACATTTCCCCGGTTGTAGTAGGCATTGGCATAGTTAGGATTAAACTTGATAGCTTGGGTGTAATCATCTATAGCACCTTGCTTATCTCCTAATTCATTACGGACAATTCCCCGGCCGTAGTAAGCATTGGCATAGTTAGGATTAATCTTGATAGCTTGGGTGTAATCATCTATAGCACCTTGCTTATCTCCTAATTCATTACGGACAA
Source organism: Sphaerospermopsis sp. LEGE 00249 (assembly GCF_014299995.1). NCBI lineage: Bacteria > Bacillati > Cyanobacteriota > Cyanophyceae > Nostocales > Aphanizomenonaceae > Sphaerospermopsis > Sphaerospermopsis sp. LEGE 00249. Next base: position 34,061 of record NZ_JACJUZ010000025.1, read on the forward strand.
TTCCCCGGCCGTAGTAGGCTAGGGCATAGTTAGGATTAATCTTGATAGCTTGGTTGTAATCATCTATAGCACCTTGCTTATCTCCTAATTCATTACGGACAATTCCCCGGTTGTAGTAGGCTTGGGCATCGTTAGGATTAAACTTGATAACCTGAGTGTAATCATCAATTGCACCCTGTTTATCTCCTAAATAATAACGGGCTTTTGCTCTGTAAAAATAAGCATCTTCATTATTTGGTTTCAGTTGCAATACTTGACTATAATAACCGAAAGCACCTTGATAATCTTCTTTCTCAAGACACTCATAACCCAAGCGCATATATTCATCAACTTCAGAAGATGTCAAACTTTCTAAATAGCTGCGTAAACCCCCAGAATAAAGCAATTCATCTATTTCCACCAAGGCTTTACCAGTATTCGAGTTAATCATATTTGTTGGTAAAAATCCCGCCAAAATCAGATTGTATTCAGCCTGAGCTTCGCTAACTTCCTCTTGAATTAAAATACAAACTAGAACAGCATTTTTTTCAATTTCTTCTCGACTAATTGACCATTGAATTTTATCAAAATTGCCATTCCGGGCTTTAACCTGAATACCAATTGATGAGTCAGAAGTTAAGGTAAAATCAACTTTTCCATCACCACCAACGCGCTTTTCATAGTCAACTTCCGTGACAAAATCAGCTAAACGGGATTTAACAACTTCCTCACCCAGTTTCCCCTTCATGTTGTTGATAAAGTAATTTTTGGGGTCGGTTGGTTTATACTTTTTCACCATTTCCCAGCAAAAATCCCGTAATTGGTCTAACCTTTGACCAGAAATGACAGTTAATTCACTATGTTGGCCTTTTTCGTCACAGTGGAGTAATTTAGCAGATTTAAGTCTTTGAATAAAATCAGTCTGTTGTGCCTTGAGTGGTGTTGTCCAGTCCATATTGGTTTAAATTTACTCTAGCGATATTTTTAAATAGAATGTTAATGGGAAAATTTCAGCTTAACACCTCAAGATATCGGACAGGTAATTGCTCAAGTAGGGTAAATTTGTAAGAGCTAAAATCTATCCATAATAATAGTATAGCGATCGCTCTGCTTTAGTCTAAACTCCAGGCTGAAAGTACAATAAAATTATCCTTCATTTAAACTTCATCATGGTTATCCCAGAACTCGAACAACAACTCCTTCAGCTTTCGCATAACGATAAACTGTATATTATTCAACTCCTTGCCCAAAGCCTAACTACAAGCAATACCAACTCAGAACAACCTACTAAAATCTCAGAATTTTTCCGTCAATCCCCCCTAGCTGAACTCACTGAAGAACTCGACTTGAACCGCGATCGCAGTCTACCCCGCGATACCTTCAACCCATGACCTACCTTCTTGATACTTGTCTAATTTCTGAACTTGTTGCCAAACAACCAAATCAAAAAGTTTTAGATTGGGTAGATGCCCAAATTCCAGAAACACTTTACCTCAGTGTAATTACTATTGGCGAAATCGCTAGAGGCATCTGTAAACTTACTCCATCTAAGAGAAAAGAATCTCTCACAACTTGGCTAAATGAAACCCTACCCAATCGCTTTGAACACAGAATCTTAACTCTAGATGTCTCCACAATGGTGTTATGGGGAAATTTAATCTGTCAACTAGAACAGAATGTCCGACCTCTACCCGCTATGGATTCTTTAATTGCCGCTATCGCACTTCAACACTCTCTATCACTTGTTACTCGTAACGAAAAAGATTTTGCTGGGACTGGGGTTATCATCGTTAATCCTTGGTCTTGACTTTTAGAAAAAATATGCCACACTAATATTTAGATAAACTAAACATTTGAAAAAGGAAGTGTCTCCCCATCGTGACTAGACTAACGGGAAACATAGACTCTTCGGTAACATCTGCGCGAGTCCCACAATCAGTAATATTGCAAACCCTGGAACTGACGCGCCGCTTTGAAAAATTTACAGCCGTTGATAATTTGAATATCTCCGTTGCATCGGGAGAAGTTTTTGGTTTACTCGGTCCCAACGGTGCTGGTAAAAGTACGGTAATTAAAATGCTAACTACTTTACTGCCCCTCAATAGTGGTAAAGCATACTTAGGTGGTTATGATGTGACTCGTCAACCGGATGCAGTCAGAAGGGTGATAGGTTACGTACCCCAAGCTTTATCAGCAGATGGTAGCCTGACAGGTTATGAAAATCTTTTAATATTCGCTAAATTATACGATATACCCGCTAGAAAACGACAACAGCAGATTAAAGATGTGTTGGAATTTATGGGTTTAGAGGATGCAGCACATCGCTTAGTCAGAAATTACTCTGGGGGAATGATTCGTAAGTTAGAAATTGCCCAGGCTATTTTACATCAACCGCAGATTTTATTTCTCGATGAGCCGACAGTGGGATTAGATCCCGTAGCGCGATCGCAAGTTTGGCAGCTAATGGAACAACTGCGTATAGAATTTGGCACAACCATCTTTTTAACTACCCACTTTTTAGAAGAAGCAGATACTCTGTGTCACCGAGTAGTAATCATGAATCAAGGTAAAGAAATTATCACTGGTTCACCCACAGAGTTAAAAGCAGCCATCGGCAAACCAGATGCAACCTTAGATGATGTCTTCATCCACTACGCAGGTAATCAATTAATATCAGGAGTGAGCTACAGTGAAACTGCAAGAACCAGACGTACCTCTCAACAATTGGGTTGAAACCAGATATAATCGCCCAAAAGGAATTTTTTCTGCCATCAAAGAATTATTTACCAAAACCCTGGTAGTTAGTGAGTTAGAGGTAAGAAAACTGCGTCATGATCCCAGTGATTTAGTAATCAGGGCTGTACAACCAGCTTTATGGCTGATCATTTTTGGGCAAGTCTTTACTCGCACTCGTGCTATACCCACAGGTGATATACCTTACCTAGATTTTATGACTCCGGGTATTTTGGCTCAAAGTGCGCTGTTTGTCGCTATTTTTACTGGGGGAATGACATTAATTTGGGAACGGGATTTAGGAGTTGTGCATAAATTTCTGGCTGCACCCATACCCCGCGCTGCCATTGTTTTGGGTAAAGGAATTGGTTCTGGTGTACGTTGCTTTTCCCAGGTGGTATTTATTTACCTGTTGGCTTTTTTGTTAGGTGTAAACCTAAATCACCATCCTTTGGCTTTCTTGCAGGTAGTTTTGATTGTGTTTTTGGGTGCTGGTTGTTTTTGCACTTTTTCATTAATCATTGGCTGTTTAGTGAAATCACGGGAGAGGTTTACGGGAATTGGGCAATTAATCACCATGCCGTTATTTTTTGCCAGCAATGCGATCTATCCTATTTCATTGATGCCAAGTTGGTTAAAGGTCATTTCTCACATTAATCCTTTGACGTATGAAGTGGATGCTCTGCGGGGTGCGATGCTGGCCAATGGCTCAAGTATTTATGGGTTCGGGTTAGATTGTACAATTCTCTTGCTAACATTAATAGGTTTAACCTACATCTGTGGACGACTTTATCCACGGGTGGCGATGTAATCTGGAGAAAAACGGTCTTATGAGTTTGGATAAACCCTCTAAAGAATGTGCCGCTAGGGTGATGGAAACTGTTCCCTTATTGATGCGGTTTATCCGAGCCGAAATGCGATCGCACAGTGCAGACTCTTTATCTATACCACAGTTGCGATCGCTCGCTTTTCTCAATCGCAATCCTGGAGCTTCTTTATCGGAGGTAGCAGATCACTTAGGTGTCACTTGCGCTACAGCATCAACAACTATAGAAAAATTAGTTCAACGAAATCTGGTGCAACGTACAGATAACCCTCAAGAACGACGACGAGTAGTCCTGAATTTGACGAGAGAGGGAAAATTGCTTTTAGAACAATCTCAGGAAAAAACTCGTGGGGAAATTGCGGAAATTCTGGAGACTTTAACACCAGAGCAAGTATCAAAAATTGAACAAGGGTTAAGTCTACTAAAAAATGTCTTCGAGCAAACAGAAACAAATCCCCCTTAATACCAAGGCTGGACATGATCCTTTTGCAGCCATGAGATTTCGAGATTATCGGTTATTTACTATTGGGCGTGTTCTCTTGTTTACAGGGGGACAAATGCAGACTGTCGCCATTGGTTGGGAACTTTATGAACGGACAAATTCCCCGATGGCCTTAGGTGGGGTAGGACTGGCACAGGTTCTACCGATGATTTTACTGACATTCATAGCAGGTCATGTGGCAGATAAGTATAACCGCCAGCGTACTACCTTACTGGCAATTTTCATGCTGGCACTTTGTTCACTGGGTTTAGGAGTTATTTCTTACAGCAAAGGGGCAATTTTCCTAGTTTATGCCTGTTTAGCGTTTATGGGTGTAGCGAGGGCATTTTTGAAGCCTGCCAGTGATGCGCTGATGTGGCAGTTGATACCGACTCATGTGTTTGCGAATGCAGCAACTTGGGTAAGTAGTAGTTTTCAGTTAGCGTCAGTGATTGGACCTGCTTTGGGAGGATTTGCGATCGCTCTTTTCAAGAGTGCTACCCCAGTTTATATAGTAGCGGCGATCGCCTGTCTATTATGTTTCGCCTCTGTTGCAGCTATTAAACCTCAAAAAACCGACTTTGCCAAAGAACCAATATCTATAAAATCTTTAGCTGCGGGCGCGGAGTTTGTTTGGAATAATCAAATTATCCTGGCTGCTATTACCTTAGATTTATTTGCAGTTTTATTAGGTGGTGCAGTGGCATTATTACCCGTCTATGCCAAAGATATTTTACAAGTTGGTCCAGTGGAATTAGGCTATTTACAAGCTGCCCCATCCATAGGTGCATTGATCATGGCCGCATTGTTGGTATATTTGCCACCTATCCGCAAAGCCGGACCTGCGTTACTGTGGTCAGTTGCCGGGTTTGGGGTGGTAACAATTATCTTTGGGTTGTCTCGTTGGGTGTGGTTGTCGTTGTTGATGTTGGCATTAAGTGGGGCGTTAGATAGTATTAGTGTGGTAATTCGTCATACTTTGGTGCAAATTAAAACCCCTGATCATTTACGGGGAAGAGTTGCGGCTATCAATAGTGTATTTATTAGTGCGTCTAATGAGTTGGGCGGTTTTGAATCTGGCGCGGTTGCTGCTTTATTTGGACCTGTTTTCTCTGTGGTTAGTGGGGGAATAGGTACGATTTTGGTGGTGGTTGTGACGGCGATGATTTGGCCGGAGATTAGGAAGTTGGGCGCGTTGCATGAGGATTTATAGTCAGAATCAGGATTTATAGGATTTACAGGATTTGATTATCTTAGGACTTGTGGACAAGTCACGAAATAATGAACCACGAAGATACGAAGGACACGAAGTTAAGAGGGTTTTAAAGAGATTTTGGGTAAGTCCTGTAGCTGTATTTTTTTCATCCTGTTAATCCTTTAATCCTGGGTATCCTGATATGGCTTGCGCCACGCTACGCTATCAGACATTTTCATCTATCTAGGGGTTGCTGAGAAAGTCTTTCCGTGAGGGCATAGGAGTCAGGAGTCAGGAGGAGATTGGAAAATTTCTTTGCCATCTCTTGAAATCCCAAAAAATGCACACTTTTTCCGGTATACCCTTCAAAACCCTTGCACTAATTTCTGTGTTTATCAGCCTCTAACCTTTGATATATCAAGGTTTTAGGTTTATTCAGCAAACCCTATCTAATTTTCCAACCAGTTCTCCAATTGTAAGTTAGGAATATTACAGCAGTTTTCATGTCTTTAGACCACAGTAAGGGCGAAGCATTCGGATAATAGTCTTAGGTAAAAACCGATAATTAATTATCCGAATGCTTCGCCCCTACTAAATTTTAAAAAAAGCAAATTATATTTAAGAAAAGGCAAGAGATGATCCTCTCCTGCCTTCGGCATATTCTTGCTGTATCAAATGCCACTTATTATTGATTGATTACCCAACCGCTACAGGAACTTTATAATAAACCGGCTCATTCCCTGCTTTCCATTTAATATTACAACCAATACTCGGCTTTTGTTCCCAAATAATTTCCTGATCAGCTAAAACATAATTAATTGCTTTCCGTAAATCTTGTCCAGTTACAGGTAAACCATTTTTCGGACGACTATCATCTAATTGTCCCCGATAAGCCAGCTTTCTATTAGCATTAAATACAAAAAAGTCTGGAGTACAAGCTGCAAAAAAATCTTTAGCTGCTTTTTGACTTTCATCATAAAGCAAAGGATAGGATAAATCTATTTCTTGGGCAAAATCTTTAAGTAATTCTGGTGCATCATCAGGATGAGTGTTAATATCATTAGAACTAATGGCGACAATACCCACATTTTTATTTTTGTAATCTTGTCCTAACTTTGCTAGTTCAAATTTGATATGTTGCACAAAAGGACAATGACGACTAACAAAGATAACTACCAATACTTTCTTATCAGCAAAATTCGCCAATGAAATCGTTTTACCTGTTACTATATCTGGGAGATTAAATTTAGGTGCTAAAGTTCCCAAAGGTAACATTGTTGAAGGTGTTAAAGGCATAAAATCCAATTCCTTTAATTTTCCAATTACAATTATTTAATGCTTTTAAACCTAAAACCTCTCTCCAAACCTCTCTCCTTGTAAGAGAGAGGCTTTGATTTCCCCCCTTCCCTAAAAGGGAAGGGGGTTAGGGGGTTAGGTTAAGCTGCTACAAGATTGGGAATATATGCGGAAGAATCTCCTTTAATGGCTTGACTGAAACTTTTGTAAAACCTTCTGGTTTATTCTGTAAATCAATTTCAATCAAATCAAAATCAATCCCCTTTTCTTGAAGTACCAAGCGGGTACGGTGAGCATAAGGACAAACAACCGCACTATAAATTTTAATGTCAGCCATGTTTAAATTCCTTAGTAAATTAGGATTTGTGTTTGGGAAATTTGTTGACATGAAAAACCCAAATCTTAAATAGTCAGTAGTTACTTGCAATACCGAAACTGACGCAGACATAACTATCGCCAGTTATCTGTGCATCACCCTTGAGGGGGTTGAATAATTTATTGATGACTTGAGAGAAATCAGAAACTACAAATTGTTGACCGATTTATCGGGGATTGTGTTAGTAGTATTGCATGACTAAAAAGAAATTTCAAGTGGTTTTACAAAAAATCTGTGTTTGACTAAATTTATGGCTTACGAATGATTAGTATATCTAAATAATGGTTAAGTTATACTTGAGAGCAAGAGGTGAAATCAAGAACAATGAATACAAATACTGAGATTACTGGGTTTCATGCACATATTTATTTTGATACCGTCAGTCGTGAAGCGGCTGCTCGTGTCAGAGAAGGTTTAGGTGCTAAATTTGATGTAAGATTAGGGCGTTGGCATGAACAACCTATAGGACCACACCCGAAATCAATGTATCAAGTGGCTTTTTTACCACATCAGTTTGGTGAAGTTGTGACTTGGTTAATGCTTAACCGTGAAGATTTGGATGTTTTAGTTCACCCAGAAACGGGAGATGATGTCAAAGATCATACCGATAATGCTCTGTGGTTGGGAGAAAAACTACAGTTAAATATTGAGTTTCTGCAAAGGTTGAAAAATATTTAAACTTACCAAAATGCTTTGTCGCACAGTCATTTTTGACCTAGATGAAACCCTAACTGATCCTAAATCGGGGATTACTCGCTGTATTCAGTATGCTTTATCGGAACTTGGTTATCAACCACCAGATGCTAATGAATTACTTTGGTGTATTGGACAACCTCTAAAAAGCATCGTAAGTTGGGAAAATTATTTTCATTTATTTACTACCTGTACTCTGGAGTTTTTATACCTATATTTTAAGCTACTTTTATTTTACCCAGTAGTTAATACGAGTATAATTGTACTATATATTTTTCAAATTGAGCGATCTGCTTGCAGCAGCGCTTCGCTATCGCCCACTCTGCACACTCTAGAACCGTCAAATATTTAGAATCTCTAAGAATTAGCCGCTAATAAATTTAGTTCACCATATTTTTTATAAAAAGGTACTTGCTTTTTCATGAGAGTTATGAGATTCTACTATTAATCTACGATAAATCAGTCGAGATACAGTAGTTTTATCAACAACCTAACGCTAATGCCTATAACTATAGCTAAGGAGTTGAAAAAGCTTTCCCAACAAATAAATATCAAATATGCGGCAGTCACATTGACATATCTGACAACTGCTATCCCAGAAAATTTTTATCATCCTATATTCATTGAGTAAACAATATTACTTGGAGTCTGATATGGGTAAACAACAAAAACAACTAAGACTAGGTGCATTTTTACCCGGAGCAGGTCAGCACGTAGCAGCTTGGCGACATCCTCAAGCACGGAGTAATGGCGCTCTCAACTTTGAGCATTATAAACAGATAGCCCAGACAGCCGAGCGCGGTAAATTCGACGCATTTTTTCTAGCTGATGGTTTAGCCTTACAACATCGTCCCGGTGCAGAAGGCCGGACAGCCTTTGGTGGAGACTTTGAACCTGTAACCCTATTTTCAGCCTTGTCTGCGGTGACAGAAAAGATTGGTTTTATCGCTACAGCCTCTACCACCTATGAAGATCCCTATATTCTCGCACGCAAATTTGCTTCCTTAGATCATATCTCCGGGGGGAGAGCCGGCTGGAATGTAGTGACAACAGGAAGTAGTGAAGCTGCTGGGAATTTCGGTTTAGAAGCCCATCCTATTCACGCAGAACGCTACATCCGCGCCCACGAATTTATTGATGTGGTTAAAGGTCTTTGGGATAGCTGGGAAGACGACGCTTTTGTTCGTGATAAAGAAACAGCTTTTTACTACGACCCCAATAAAATACATCCACTGAACCATAAAGGCAGATTTTTTTCCGTGCGCGGACCATTAAACATTGCCCGTCCGCCCCAAGGTCATCCTGTAATTGTGCAAGCCGGTTCTTCTGAAGATGGTAAAGAATTAGCTGGTAAAACCGCCGAAGTTATATTTACTGCTCAACAAACCTTAGAAGATGCTCAAGCCTTCTACGCAGATGTTAAAGGTAGATTAGCAAAATATGGACGTACTCCGGATCAACTCAAAGTTATGCCTGGTGTTTTTCCAGTGGTGGGACTAACAGAAGCAGACGCACAAGCCAAATATCAAGAACTGCAAGATTTAATTCATCCCCAGGTTGGTTTGGCTTTATTACAAGGACTGATAGGGACGGATCTTTCCGCTTATCCTCTGGATGAACCACTGCCAGATTTACCAGAAACCAATGATAACAAAAGCCGCCAAGCATTATTAATTGATATTGCTCGTAGACACAATTTTACCATTCGGGAACTGTATCAATGGATTGCAGGAGCGCGTGGTCATTGGACAATTATCGGTACACCAGTACAAATTGCAGATCAACTAGAAAGCTGGTTTCTCAATGACGCTGCTGATGGCTTTAATATTATGCCTCCTTATCTTCCTGGTGGATTAGATGATTTTGTTGATTTAGTAATTCCTGAATTACAACGCCGGGGCTTATTCCGCACTGAGTATGAAGGTACAACTCTGCGGGAAAATCTGGGTTTATCTCGTCCTGTTAATCAATTTCAAAAGGTATTAGCAGCAGTTTAAATAATTGGGTTTCGCGCAAAGACGCAAAGGAGCAAAGGCGCAAAGTTTTAGATTTTAAATCCAAGGTTGAGCGAATTTGCAATTACACCAAACTAAAGAAAATTTATTGTTCCCTTAGATCCCGTCAGCACAGACGTTAAAAGCCTACCGAAGTCCATGCAACTATCGGAAAGTTAGGCTTGTCCAAAAGACAAGAATGTTCAATCTCACGTATTAAACCCAAGTCAAAATCAACAGCATGATCTCCCACAGATCCCCGATTTTTTGAAAATTCATAACTTTTAAATTCTGCAATTGTTTGAGAAGTCAGGGATCTAAGTTGTCTTGTAACTTTTCTAAGGAAAATATGACTAAATATAGCAAATTGAAAAGCTCTCCCTCCGCCGCAGTTAGAGCCAATCTGGATTATCCTGTCATTGATACTGATGTTCACACTAATGATTTTACTCCTGCCCTTGAGGATTATATTGCTCACTACGGCGGTGTGAAGCTGGTAGATGAATTACGCAAGGCTGAATCTTCTCGTCTTAATCCTAAGAGTGAAGGTAAAGACTGGTATCAACAAACTCCAGAAGAACGTCAATATAACCGCACATTAAGATCGCCTTGGTGGGCTAGAGTTACTCGTAATACTTTAGATTTGGCTACCTACACTCTCCCTGCATTACTCTATGAACGTCAAGCGGAGCAAGGCTCAGACTATTCGGTGTTATTTCCCAATAATGCCTTAGCTGCGGCTGGTGCAAGTAAGGAGAATCGGCAATTATTGCAACGGGCAATTAATCACTATCATGCTGATATTTACCGCAAATATAGCGATCGCCTAACAGTAGTAGCTGGTATCCCCATGACTACCCCCCAAGAAGCGATTGAAGAGTTGGAGTTTGCTGTAAAAACACTGGGGCTGAAAGTGGCAAATATCCCTGGTGGTGTGAGACGGCCAATTAAGGCGATCGCAGATAAATACCCAGCCGATCAATTCCCAGAAATTGGCAAATATGCCTCTTACATTGACTTTTTCGGGCTAGATAGCGAATATGACTATGATCCCTTCTGGGCTAAAGCCGTTGAATTAGGTGTACCTCTCACCACCCATTACGGTAGTCAAGGATGGACTGGACGCTCCTCCATTAGTAACTACATGAACAACCACATCGGTCACTTTGCTGATGGTTCACAAGCATTTGCCAAAGCATTGTTCTTTGGTGGTGTAACTAGACGCTTCCCCCAATTGCGTATCGGTATGTTGGAAGGTGGGGCAGATTGGGGCGCTCACGTCTACATTCATTTAGTAGACCGTTTCTCCAAGCGCAATTTAGAAGGACTGCAAAACTATAACCCAGATTTAGCTAATCCTGATGAGTTGTTTGAGTTGTTTGCACAGTATGGTGGAGAAATTACTCAAGGACATTCCCTCAGCAAAGAGGAATTGACTAAAAGTGTACTAGGAGCTTCCTTCAACCGTCACAGTCGTTCACCAGTGGGTAGCGAATTGGAAGATTTTGGTGCAGCAGGGATTCAATCAATTGAAGATATACGCGATCGCTGGGTGAATAGTTTCTTCTTTGGTTCTGAATCTGATGATCGTACTATTGCTGCGGCATTCAACGATAAAGCCAACCCCTTGGGAGTCAAAATTAACGCTATTTACTCCTCTGATGTTGGTCACTGGGATGTACCGGATCTCACTGCACCTTTAGCTGAAAGCTGGGATTTGGTCAGAGAAGGCGTAATTTCTGAAGCTGACTTCAAAGCTTATGTATTTGGCAATCCCTATAAATTCTACACCCAAGCCAACCCTGATTTCTTCAAAGGTACAGCCGTAGAATCTAAACTACCTAAGACCGAATCTCAAGTAGAGAACAAAACCTTGGTGGGTGTGTAAATGACCTGGTGAGGTTGCGCCAAAAAAAAAGAGTATCCAATCTTCTGGGATGGGCATCCTGCCCGTCCTTGATAATTAGCTTTTCGTCCCGCACCACCAGAAATTTTTGGATGTTAGCACCAATATAGGGTTTACTGAGGCTTATACTAACTCATCAACAAACAAGACAACGTAGAATTCGCTATCCTATCGTTAAAAAGCGTACTTCACCTTCACGTAAAGCCCAGCCAAAAACTGATTGATTTCTCATTTTTTGAATTTTTTACTTTGCTTTTTTTCAACTCAGCTTTCCTGAGTCATTTTGTGTTTTTAGTCTAAAGTTCAGTCATTACCTACGTCAAGCCAAATTTTTAGTTTTCATAGGAACTTTTCATGATTACAACATCTTCTCAGAGGGTTGTAAGTAAGTCGGCATGAAAAAACCGATGTACGTAAAGAAATGTAAAACTGCTTAAAATCTCTTTCTTCCTAACTCCTACCTCTTACTTTGTCATAAGGACAGTCTTTAACGCCTACCTACTGAAATATTCAGCATTCAGCCATTAGCTAATGGCACACTATGCGTTAGTGAAGCTTTCGCTTTAGCATACAGCAATACCAGTCTGTGAATGTCTCTTGTGGAATTAGGTAAAATACGGATTTGATATTATTTGCAAGTACAAGTATAAACTTCTTATAAAATTTATGTTATTGATACTATGCTGAATGTTAAAGTTTTAGCACAAAGCCTGAAAAATATTTGGTGAGGTGTATAGTGATCAACTTGTGCTGGTGCTGTGAGGAATGATGATGAGTAACGCGCTCTCTATAGTTGCTGTCACCGCAGTGCTGAAAGACTTACTGGAAAATGGGCTAGTCAGTGATTCAATTACTGCTAGTGTTGGTGATGTGCTGGTTACTGCCATACCACCGGATTTAATTAAAGTGGGAAGTGATGAGCGGGCGCAACTCAATTTGTTTCTTTATCAAGTTACCCAGAATCGCAATGTTGATTGGATATCTCAGGAATTTCGTACTAGACACTCTAGTATTAATAGTATAAATAAAAGTCCGCGTTATGTAAATCCACCACTGGCTTTAAACTTACACTACCTATTAACCGCTTATGGTGCTAAGGATTTTCAGGCAGAATTGCTACTGGGTTATGCGATGCAATTATTACACAGAACAACTGTTATTTCCTCAGAATTGATTGGAAATGCATTAAAAACCGCAGCTACAAGTAACAGCACAAGTCTGATTTCGCAAGCTTTGGCTGGGGTATCTGTATCTGCTCTGGTGGAACAACTGGGACAGATTAAACTTTCTCCTGAATTTTTGAATATGGAAGACAGTTCTAAGATATGGTCAGCTTTACAAACCCACTATCGACCGTCAATTAGTTATCAAGCTTCGATGGTATTAATTGAGAGCAGTAACGCAAATCAATCTGAGGCTGTGCAATGAAAGCAACAAAAATCAGTCACAATTGGCAACAGTGGTATGAAGGTAACGAATCTTACTTATTAGCGGCCTTGGGGATGGTGCGTGGTGCGATAGAAGCATCTGCTCAAAAAACACAGCCATCTGAACCTAGAGAACAACAGCAGTTGGGAGAACAAGCGTTACAAGCTGCTAGGGCGGGAATGTCAGCACCACCAGCACTAGAGCAGATATGTAAATTGTTTGGTCTGACTAGCTTTGAGAGGGATATACTGCTGATGTGCGCCTGTATGGAGTTTTATGGAGACTTTGCAGCTGTCTGTGCTTTAGCTCAAGGAGACTCACAGCGAGTTTATCCTACTTTGAGTTTGGCTTTAGCAACATTACCAAATTCCCATTGGGATGCGATCGCCCCTGATAGTAAATTACGATATTGGCGGTTAATTGAGTTAGGTGAAGGTAGAGCGTTAACTCTTAGTCCTCTGCGAATTGATGAAAGAATTTTACACTATCTTATCGGTACACAATACCTGGATGAAAGATTGGCGGGAATTGTTGAACCTTTACCAGAGGCAGGAGAATTAGTCGCTTCACAGCAACAAATCGCCGAACAAATAGCAGCCGTCTGGATGCAAGCATCTCAAAAAGAAAAGTTACCAATTTTACAGTTATGTGGCATTGAACCTACTAGCAAACGAGCGATCGCTGCCACAGTCTGTAAAATGCTAGGAATGACAATACATATCATGTCTGCTCAAGTTATTCCTTCTGCTCCAATGGAGATGGAAACTTTGTTGCGGTTGTGGGAAAGAGAGGCTATTCTCAGTCAAAGTGCTTTATTGATTGACTGTGATAAAGTTGACATTACAGAAGGCGATCGCACTCATCATATCGGACGTTTTCTAGAACGGATTAATGGTTTTGTGTTGGTGACAAGTCGGGAACGAATGGCAATACAGCAACGCCCAGTAGTCAGTTTTGATGTTCACAAACCCACCACCGAAGAACAAACCATACTCTGGCAAAAAACCCTATCCCATCTAGAACCGCAATTAAACGGACAAGTCAAAAAATTAGTAGCACAATTTAACCTTAGTCCTACCACCATTCGCGCTGCTTATGCAGAAGCGTCCGGAAAATTAGCCCAGGAGCAAGAAAAAGATATCAGCAGGATTTTATGGGATGCTTGCCGCAAACAAGCCCGCCCCCGGTTAGATGAACTAGCACAGCGTATTCCCCCCAGTGCCAGATGGGAAGATTTAGTATTACCTCCAGCCCAAGCCGAAATGTTAAGAGAAATAGCGGCTCACGTCCGTCAACGAGCTACAGTATATCAAACCTGGGGATTTGCAGCTAAAAATACTCGCGGTTTAGGGATTAGTGCCTTATTTTTTGGGGGTAGTGGTACAGGAAAAACCCTAGCAGCGGAAGTATTGGCTCATGAATTACACTTAGATTTATATCGTATTGATTTATCATCAGTTGTCAGTAAATATATAGGGGAAACAGAGAAAAATCTGCGGCGGGTATTTGATGCAGCAGAAGAAGGGGGAGTGATCCTATTATTTGATGAAGCGGATGCTTTGTTTGGTAAACGTAGCGAAGTTAAAGATAGCCATGATCGCCATGCCAACATAGAAGTTAGCTATTTGCTGCAACGGATGGAAAGTTATCCAGGGTTAGCAATTCTAACCACAAACCTGAAAAATTCTCTAGATACAGCTTTTCAAAGACGAATTCGGTTTGCAATTCAATTTCCTTTTCCAGATGCAGTGCAACGTGCGGAAATTTGGCGACGGGTTTACCCAAAAAGTACACCAACTCATGATTTAGATGCCAAGAAATTAGCGCAGTTAAGTGTGACTGGGGGCAATATTCGTAATATAGCCTTAAATGCCGCTTTTTTGGCGGCTGATGCGGGTGAGCCAGTGCAGATGAAACATTTATTACGAGCAGCGCGGACAGAATACGCTAAGTTAGAGAAATCTTTAACAGAGGTAGAAATTGGTGGTTGGGTTTGAGGAGAGAAAATTACACTTAGGTCGAAAGCGATCGCACCTTTGCCCGTAAGAAAACAGCCACATCAACTTTTTACCATTCGTCCCTTGTCTCACCCACAACTCCGACGCTGGCAAATCCAGTGCGGGGCTTTGGTTTGACAACAAATAATGTCATGCAAACAGCAACTGAAGTATCAACTCAACAGCAACCAGAACAGTCTGAACAACAAGCCATCAACGAACAGCCCATTACTCACGACAAAAAATAATTAATAATCAAATAAATAAACTAGAATCTACCTTGCTGAATCAAGAAATCAAAGAAGATATAAAAAAAATATTGATGATTTTTTAAAGAGTTGAGAATGATCAAGGAACGGGAATAAATAATGTCAGGTGAACAGTGCGATCGCCTATCTGTTGTAGGAGGTGTTACTGCGATCGCCAGCTATTCCATCTCAACCCCAAAAACTAGACTAAAGTCGAAACTGTCATACCTGTAGCTAAGTGAGATAATATTTAATTGATTACCTATGTCAATCTGTGAGGTGAGCGATGAAACAAAGGTTGCAAATTTCCAAAAAAGCTGACTCCTTGGCTATCCAGTCAGAAGAAACTCAGTTTCAGTCACGCCCATCTACTAACAAAACTCAACAGCACACAAATAAAACCCTGTCACAAACAGACATTGAAAATCAAGAATTTCAACAAAATCAAATAGAAGCGACAAAATTACAACTGCAAGCTAAACATGGCACCATCACCCCAGAAGGACAAACACAACTGACCCTGTTACAAGCCAAAATGAATGATGTGTTATATAGTCGCGTTCAACAAGGGTATGGTTTTGGTCACAACCTGGGACAAATAGCTTTTCGTCATCCTGAAAAAATATCATCTTCTGGTTCACCATCACTGGTACAGGCAAAGTTAAATATTAGTCAACCAGGAGACCAATATGAACAAGAAGCAGATACAGTTGCCTCGAATGTAGTTAATCAAATTAATCAAGATACCATCCAAAAACAGCAAACTTCACAGACTGCAACTAGCCAAAATGAAGCTGGCAATGTGGCAACAGCAGATAACAGCGCCGCTAATCCCAAACAACAGTTTTTGAATAATCATGTAGTAGGGAAGGAATTAGTTAAAGGCATAGATGAAAATTCACCACAGGAAAAAATCCTAGAACAATTGTTGAATAATTTCAAAAACATATCATTTAAATACACAATGACTTATAAACAGGGGACAACTCTGTTAACAGGAACAAGAGAAGGAGATTGTAGAACCTTAGCTGAAGCATTTCAAACAGTAGCGCAAGAATATTTTGGTATTCCAAATGTGACGATTGAACAAATTAAGAAACCCTGTTTAAGTGAAGCGGACGAAACTGTTTACCAAGGCAGAAAGCGCAATTGTGATCATGGTAAGAGGTGGTTCTTCCAAAATCATTATTGGGCTAGTTGGAATGGCAAAATTTATGATGTCTTATTCCTAAGTAATAAACCCCTCCAAGTAGACATGGCAAGGCAAGAAAACCCGCTAAAATCAATGTTGATGCCTGAAGGTGAATATTACGAGACAGAAAAAGGCAAGGTTGTATATCCCCGTGGTAATGAATATTTAACTGTCGAACTGAGTATGTTTGAGAAGTTGAAAAACCTTGTGAAAAGTCTAAGTAGTTTAATGTCTAGAAATTTGGATTCTATCACTAATAGAATTAGGGATTTATTGACTAGAGGTGGTAATAATAATAGTGATTTTGAATCACTGATTACAGAAGTACAGAAGAACAGGACTAGCGTAGTGACACAAAATAATCAAAATCAATGATTTCATAAGCTGTTACATCCTAATATTCTGGAGTATTATGGAACAGGCAAGATGGCTGTTCCACTTGTAGGATTTACCAAAAAGGGTGAGGTGCAGAGTTTTTGGGTCTTAGAGGATGTTTTAAAAGTAGTATTCCGTAACTTTTATCACATTGTTACTTCCCACGTAGAGGTGGCATCAAAAAGTTATCTGTGAAGACTAGGGAAAAGGGAACAGAATACAAAATACCATCGATCCCTCTCAAAACTACCACTTTCCTGAACTGTCCTCTTGTTGCAAACCTATCAACTTTCTTCTTTGACAAGCATAGTTAAGTATATTAATTCCTAATTCCTGGGCTGTGCGAATAGTTAACCGGGGTAAATTAAATTCTCTATCTATTCCCCATGCAGATGCTAAATCACCAACTACTAAAATTATTCCCCCACCTAAGAATAATTGAATTAACTGTTGATTGATGATCGGTAAAGCCGCAAATAAAAAAGGTTTTGTCCTTAAAGGGTGACTTCTTCGTAACTCTGTTAATGGTCTTAAAGGACTTTCTAATTGTTGTGCTAAGGCCTGGATACTTTCAATTAAAGCATTAGCATCTAAAGGGGCATCAATTAACAATGTGCCACCTAAATTTAAATAATTCCTTAGTGATTCTAACTCAACATTATTCAAAGATAGTGACTCTCTACCTGTAAGATAAAGTAAATCATATTCTTGGATATTTTCTGATAGGGAAACGTCACTAGGTTCATCAGCACCGCGCAAATTTGGGTATAAAGGTTCTACGGATTGCAGTAAATAAGCAAGGTTGAAAAAATTGCGGGCATATTCACCATCACTATGAGAAACTTGTGCTATTCTCACTAAGGCTTGAGGACGTGCCTGGGCATGACGACGATAACGTAAATCAATATTATTATAACCAGGATAAAAAGCATCCGCTGGCTGACTAATTGAATTTTGTCCTGGTTCTAAAAGTATGCGACAAATTTCTATTTCGGAAACATCTGGTGTAGAGTTTCTTTGATCAATACGATAGGTTTCTTGGACAACATCTCTTTGCTGTCCACGCCGTAATTCATTAGGATCTACATAGCTGACTACTAAGTAAATCATCAGCGGTTCAGAAGTAGCTACTTCTAAATCAATGGGAAAGTCATAAGATGTAGGTACAACTATCAAATTGCCATTCATATCAATAGCAATTCCTGGTTGAATTTGTACCCAACGTCCATCTCGATATTTAGCTTCTACTTGACGGGGTGCAGGAATTGGCCGCACACCTAAACCACAAACAATTCCTGGTTGATTTAAACTTTGATAGTGGGTATTTTGACGCAGACGATGATATTCATGAGCTTTACTCCAACGTTCTGCATTAATCAGTAAACCATCAGTTGGTTGTAACCTTTCTAAAGGTTGGATGTGTGGAGGTGGAAAAGGATGAGTCATTTGATTTTGGATTTTGGATTTTGGATTAACAAAAAACAAATGGAATTTAGATATTCAATTACTAAAATTTCCTATCACTAAATCATAAGTACAAAAAGCGGGTTTTTCTTGCTCAATTATTCGGCGAATTAATTGTTCATTGAGGTTCATATTCCGGTGATGGGGGCGCAAACAAACTAGAAAATGAAATGGTTCACCACCTGCTAAAACTGCACTACCTAATTGTGCTGTACCCAAAACAAAACTTGGTCCGAAGGGTTCGGTAATACTAATATGTTTATCAGTTTCATTAGGTATGTCCTCATCTAAAGGTAAACCTGTATAAAGATGTAAATATAACCGCAAACCTTTACGAGTTCCTCGCCAACGATAAAGCTCAACTGCACGACGAATTAAACGCCGTTGTTGATGTAAATTCCAGACTGAATCTACTTCCCAAGCCACCCAGTGAGCTAAAAATGGTAATAGTGCTTTTGGTGCTGTTAAGGGGTCAAGATTTGCCCATAAGACGTTAAAACTATCAATGGCTGGTTGATAAGCCTGTTCAAATATTTTCATGAAGCGACCAATCAAGTCTACTTCCCGATATAAAACAGGTAAAAATTCCATGTAGGAACTGTAGGGACGAACATATAAATCAAAGTAATCGCTGTGTTGAATTTGTTCTCTCTCTGTTCCTGAGTCAATATTAATAACAACTAAGCTGCGAAAATTCAGATTTAATTTATCTTGTTGTCCGGGAACAATTGCCTGTTGATCTTCAAAAAAGCTGGCAGGAACAGAAAAATAAAGTACAGCATCCATTTGTCCCCGTGGGGGAATTTCACTGCCTTCTGTGCCACCTATTTGACACCAATCAGCAGGAAAGTTACCTTCAACTTTTAAACTTACCCTCACAGGCCGTTGTTCTAAGTTCTGTACTTGCACAACCATTTCGCTGGGTTCTCCTGGATGCAAGACTAAACTCTGTGCTGCTGCATCCATGCTTTCTGTCCCTGCAAATGTTAAACCTGCTCCTGGTACTGCTTCAGGAATTTGCATTGGGGTTAAGTGAATGCGAATAGCAGGACTGGAACGACTTTGCACCATAAAATCTTTCCTTAAAGTTTGTTGATTTAAAGATTACTGATTTGGATATCATGCCCAGAACGCAGGTTATTATCAGCCCAAGAACAGATTAAACCTTGTGCGCCGGGATCTATTACTTGTTCTGGGGAAGATTGCCGCCTCCATGTATCTCCTTCTTTGCGGATAGCAAATAGCAAGACTCGCCCTAAATAACGGACACCGGGGGTTTGCTGCATTAAGGCGATAATATCTGAGGTGTAAACTGGTCTTCCAAAAGGCCAACCTTTGCCTTCTAAGCCTCCAGTTAAGGGGTTGAGATATTTATACAGGGATACTCTCAGATGACGAAGGATTTCTGCTCTGGCTAGAGGGTTGTTATAGGCAGGTTCTAAAATTACCTCTGTTTGTACAGAAACACCTACGTATTGTGGTTCTTGCAGTTGGATTTGTACACCTAATAATTTTCTCTCATCCAAGTATTGCAGAATTTGTTCTTGTAGTGCGGGACTCAGAGCAAATTGTTGTGGTGCAATACCTTCGCCAAATTCAATTCCGTCTGTATTGGCATAGGGAACAATCAGTAAACCTACTGTACCTGCTTGTCTGGTAGCATTGGCTGGTAAACACCGCACCCTGGCGATCGCTCCTGCTCCTGCTTGTTGTGTTAAAACTTCAAAATCTTCTGCTGTGACTGCTCGATCACGGGTACGCAGGATGCGCGGCGCTCTGATGACTGCTTGTTCTAGAGATTCCCCATCTGCACCATTAATGGCTGGCGGATAATTTATGACACTACCCACATAGGGAAATGCGGACTTTAAAAATTGGAGTGCGCCACTTTTGACGTTACCTTCTCTACCACCTCCTGTGCGATAAGTCAGCATTCTGATTTCTGCACCCCGTGGCGGTACGGCTCCATATTGATGTTCTTGGGCGTTATCAATATCACTGAATTGTACAACGGTGTCTTCTGTGCTGGATTGTTGAATGCGCGATCGCTGTTTTGTTTGGCGTTTGAGTTGTCCTGGTTCTCGAATCAATGGACCAAACTGCACAGCACCAGTAATAGAATCAATGGTGTAATGGCGGTCTTGGGGTCCAGAATCAGCGAAATCTCTCACTTCCTGCCAAGTTTGGGGTAAACCGCCAGGGGGAGTGACAACAATATACTCATTTTCTCGACGTTCTAACACTGGTGTCATGAGTAATTGAAAACTTTGCCCTGGTTTACCGTTACTTATACCCAAGCGTTCATCTTGAACTAGGGTACTATGGGTAGCTCTAACAGTACCACCTATAGACCGCACTCCTAACCCAGTGATTTGCGGTGGACGATTATAAACCCCTTGATTGCTACCTGGTGTAGTATACCGACAGCGTAGCCAGCGTCCACGATACACGGTAAAAGTCGTTACAGGCCAAGTTTGGGGTAAATGCAGCCGCACATCAGCACCTTGGGCAGCATTACTACCTTGTTGTTCAATTTCGTAAAAACTGAAACCTCTGGTATGGTCGTCTGTTTCTTTGAATAACACTGGTTGCCAATTTTCCCCATCCCAAGCTTCCCAGTATCGGGGCGGTTGATTGGGATCAATTCCTGTCGGTGTGGCTGCTGCTCCCTGGAAAGTAATTTCTAACACATTACCATCCAAAGCTGCATCACCATTAATTACTAAATAAAAACAGTTTCCCGGTTGGGGTTGTTCGTTAAATATAGCTTGTTCATTACCAGTCCAGAAACCGTTGTTTTGACGAGTCCAGGAGTTTACCAGTCTTTCTCGCAGAGATTGGGGGGTGTCTTCTGTCGTTTGGGCTGTTAAAAAATGCTGAATGTAGGGTTTACCAATAATTAAAGGTGAATCTGTACTAAAGGTAATAGCTGGTGTAGTTTCAGTGCGTACCGTGGAAACTTCCAGACCTGCGGGAATGGTGTATGCTTGAGGTAGATCAGAACTTAAATAAAAAGTTAATTCTGTATGGGCTGGGGCTGGTGGTTGCAGCCGAATACCTAATAATTCTAAAAAAGCGACATAATTTTTACGTGGGACTTGGTTAAACCTGAGTAACATTTGGTCAGTTAACCAAGCAAATACTTCTATCAGCGTAATCCCTGGATCGCTCAAATTGTGGTCTGTCCATTCGGGACAGTAGCGCGGGATACGCATGAGACTTTCTTCCACCAAGTCATCAAAGGTGCGATCGTCTAAGTTAGAAGTAGGTAATTGTGGTAAAAAGTCAAATTTCATATCATGTCTATTTGAATAGTTATCATATCTGTTTGGATGGGGAACAGGGAACAGGGAACAAGAGAATTATTAGTAATTAACAGGGCTTAATATTACAAGTTACTCCCCAGCAGCCAGCAAATAGAATGGATAAACAAAGCTCTGAATATCAGCATAATCCTTGAGCCGATAGTTGATAATGATCTCTACTTTGCCCAGCACAGGGTCAGGTTCGGTCAACACCTCATCTACAATAATTCTGGGTTCCCAAACTTCCAAAGCTTCTAAAACATAGAGACGTATTCGCAGTAAAGTATCAGTATTCAATGGCGCAAAGGCCAACTCTGACAAGCGCGAACCGAAATTAGGCCGATAAACTCGTTCACCCACCCCTGTACGAAGGATAATCCAGATAGACTCTTTAACTTTTTGAGCGTCACTGCTGAGTTTTATTCCCCCTTGCAAGTTCAACTGCAACGGGAAAGCCCAACCAGTACCTAAATAATCTCTTTCGTTTTGTTGGCTATAGACCATAACTGTCAGAATCAGGTGGTTATCGAGTTTGGACTACGCTCAACTACCGCGACTTGTACTGAGTGGTTAGTGAGCGTAGTCGAACTATGTCGAAGTAAGTCGAGATAATATCCAGGATTTCAGGATTTATTAGATCTTTAATTCTCTAAGATACCGACATTACAGGTATAAGCCTATTCGCCAAAAGTCGAGTAATTCATTGGGAATTGGGAATTGGGAATTGGGAATTGGGAATAGATAATTATCCACCGATCAAAACTGTCATCTCTCCTTTGACAATTTTATTAGTCGGACCCAATGCTTCTAGAATGGTATCGCCCATACGACAGGCGGGTAAACCATTGATTAATACTGTTTTACTACCATCAATAACTACACCTGGTCCGTGGGGTGGTATGGGTAAGGGTGTAGCACATTGATGAATATCTGCCATTCCCGGAGGTGAGGATGCAGCAGCAGCGGAAATCATGCTACTCATTGTCGCCGAGGCGGTGGCTTTGGCAGCTTGTTCAGCAGCTAGGGCCGCTGGTGCGCCTGGTGTACCTGCTGCGGCTTTGGTGGCAGCTTCAGCGGCTTGGATGGCTGTATCGCTTGCTTGTTTGGCAGACTGTAAAGCGGCAACTGCGGCCGCTGGTATCCCCCTCCATGCTGGTAAGTTGCCTATCAGTACATTAGGGCTACCGGGTCCGCCTGTTAATACTGGGGGTAAGGGATGGGCTACGTTATCGGTAATTCGGGCTGCTGGTTTGGACATAATTAGAGTTAGGAGTCAGGAGTCAGGAGTCAGGAGTCAGGAGAATAGAATTACACAAAATATCTCTAAAACTCTTATTTCTCTGTGATCTCTGTGCCTCTGTGGTTCGTTATTCCGTGACTTGTGCATAAGTCATTATTAATTTAATTTAATTAATGAACCTTTGACAGTTATTACGCCATTAGCTTTAATGTCAAGATTTCCCTGGGCTTCTATTGACATATTGCCTGTTGACTTAATAGTAACTGATTTACTAGCGTCACTCATTTTAATGCTATGCTTCCCAGAGGTTTCTATTGAAATTGTTTTACCTCTGTCATCCATTTTAATAGTATGACCGCCTTTTGTTTTAATCTCAATAAATTGTTCACTATCATTGAGATAAATTTTGTGTCCTTTTGTGGTTTCTAAACGAATACCTGTTTTACTTCCTCCTTTATCTTCTTCTACAAATTGCATGGTGTGTCCTGTGCGGGTTTTAAAAGTACGTAATCGCACACCTTTAACAACTGAATCATCTACTTTTTCTGGTGGTGCATCTTTTCCATTCCACACATTACCAATAATGTAAGGACGGTGAATATCTCCATGTTCAAACCCTACTAAAACTTCATCATTTACTTCTGGTAAACAATCAAAACCTCGATTGGGTCCTGCACCCGCAGTTACAACTCTAGCCCAGTGACTTTCATGTTCTTCACTGAGTGTAGGAAACTTTACTTTTACTCTTCCCCAACCTTTGGGATCTTTATTATTGGTGACTATTCCTATGAGAAAAGTTTGTCCTGGTTGTAGGTGTATTTGTGTTGATAAAGTAGAAAATAAGTTACCTGATCGTAACCCCCGCACACTAAAATTTGTGGTGTAGACTCTTTGATTATAAAAGTGGCGTGTTTCGGTGACATAATATTTTCCACTATAGCGATCGCCCATATCTTGAATATTTATCACTCTCCCTGGTCTAATTTTGGGATTTCCATAAGCTTGAGCATCTGCATAAACAAATTCTCCCCCCAGTTCATCACACAAAGCTTGAGCCATTTTTTTAGCTTCGTTTTCTGTAGCAACTGGTTGATCTACAACGATCATTTTTGGGTTGGATGGTTTACCTTTGAATGCTGTACTTGTTTTGCTTCCTTTGCCATTTCCTGTTTCTGTAATTACTTTTTCTGCTGTTACTTCTGAGGTAATTAATTTCTTTTGGGTAAAGTCCCAACTTCTCACTTCTACAGCTTTCACTTGTTCTACATTGGTAACACGCACACTAAATTTACTAATTTCATTTAACCATTTCAGGTTTAAAGATTCCTGACTTTCTGGTTGACAAAAGTTTAATTTTCCATCCTGAATAAATAATTCATAACCTATCCGCGCCGCCCTTTCTCTCAAAAATTCCATGTTAGTTTGGTTTTCTTGAAACACATATTCATGGTTTACGCCACTAGAATCTATTTTACCTGGTGAAATTCCCGTTTCTCCTATAATTTGTTTGACTATATCGCTATCCATTTGATTCAAGAAAGAACGATTATAACGCCCTCTATGCAACCGATGGGAAACATCATAACCACGAATAATAATGGGTGCTTCGGTTTTTTCATTAAAGTGAACTTCTATTCCTGTCACTTCCCCTTCAATTAAATTCTGTTCGTCTTTTTTCTTAAAATTACTATCTTGGGTAGTGCTAGAAATAAACCCAATTTTGATTTGTGTGCCAATTTTAAATAGCTTTTCGTGTCTCCATTCTTGGTATTCTGCACGTTCAACTGTACTCAGATAACTATTATGTATTACCAGGGTAAACATTGCTGGTAAATGCAGACTCTCTTCTACGGTAATTTCTAATAAATCTTTCATTAATTCCGGTGAAGCGTCTTGTCCTTCTATTTGAATTTTCGGTTCACTTAAATACAGGCTTTTGTCTGGCATAGGATTTTAGTTTTTATTTCATGAGATAAAATGTATATCAATAATTTGGTTAACTATTGATGAATTAGTAATCATTAAACACAGATGAACGCAGATAAACACAGATGATTTTGGATTTTATTAGCCTAGAAAATGCTATATTAAATCCGCGGGTCTGGGTGTCTTTCTGCACCTTGAGATGCTGATTCTCTACCTCCTGGCATATTATTTTTATCGACTTCTTGTAAGGATATATCTACTATTGCCCTTACTGGTGTACCGTCATTCAAAAACATATTTAAGGTGTAAGTTAAACTGGTCATGACACAATAAAAATATTCGCTTCCCCAAGTTAATATGTAAACAGGTGGACGTTTATCTGGTGAACCATTAATAGTTTCTACTCCTTTTTTGATGTTATCTATATACTCTTTCATTACTGATTTTTTGGTTTCATAGGTATCGAATATTAACTGTTTTAAGGTAAATTTATAAGGTTCAACACCGGAAAAGTTAACTTTAGGAAGTAAGGTAGTACCTCTATTTCCTTGCTGACTTGACCAATTTACTGTTCTAGAAAAACTAATATCTGCGGGATTAAACATTAATTCAATGTCTGGTGCTTCTCCGTTATAAGCTACGAGTTTTGCTTTTACCAGTTTTTGATTTGCCATTTTATTTTTCCTCCTTAATACAGCAGTTTATTTTTAATCCAAAATCTAAAATCTATAGGAATTACGCACAAGTCACAAAAGAATGAACCACGAAGGGACGAAGGACACGAAGGAAAGAAAGTTTTAGAGAGATTTTGCGTAAGTCCTGAGCTAAAATCTAAAATAGAATTACCAAGGTAGACGACCTACATATTTTCCTTGACGTTCTCTTTCTATTTCTATTCTTTGTCTTAATCTGTAATAAATTTCTTGAGCTAAAGCTTCAAGTTTTGCATTATCATCTTTATTATTTTCATTACTTTCATTTTCTTCTGTTGGTAAGGATGTGTATGGGTTTTGTATCGTCTCTGTTATCGGTGTGATATCCCTTGATATATCCGGTGCTGTAACTTCTCCTCCATTTGCAAAACCTTGAGGTGTAGAAAGACGTTTGGTGAAAATATGTGATGCTTGTGATGTGTCTGATGATGCAACTTGAGAAAATGGTGCATTTTGCCAGTTACTCTCTCTACTATTAAAGTTATAATTATTGAATTGATTACTACTACTATTTAATAGTTCTTCAATACTTGTCCATTCAGATGGTGTTTGTGTGTTGGTATTTGAATTATTCTTACGGAAAATTAAAGCAGGTGATGAATAATTGGTGGTTGATTCTGTGTAAGTGTTAGTTGTATTTTCCACTGAATTTATTTGTGTATTAAGTTGTGGATTAATTTGTAGAGAGTTCATTCTGGAAAGTCTTTGTTTCCCAATTTCCACACCCAAGGAAGGAGAATTTAAAGCAGTCGGTTCTTCTTGTTCAGCTTCTTTGCGTTGCAATGTATTATCTTGCAAAGAATCTACTTTAGTCGTAGAGTCTGAAAAGTTGGTTTGTTCAGGCGTTTTGCTATTAGTTACATCTAATTTAGGCGAGATTATTTCTTCTGGTGAACCGCCAGTATTAATATGTTTAAGTATGTGGATATTTTTCTGTGCATCTTTAGCGTTGATGACAAATTCTCCTGGTGTCAGCATTGCAGGTACTGTATCAGAAGGTGCTACTGGTTGATGATTTTCCACTGCGGTTGTGGTGACTTGGCCACCAGTAGCATAACCTTTAGGTGCTGGTAAAGCTGATAAATTATTTAAGACGGTATTTGCTTCAATGTCAATGTTAGAATTTTTGTCTTCATTGTCTTGAGGAGTTGAATTTTCTGATATATCTGATATATCTGAGTGATTGACAAAAGGTGATAAATCAAGGTTTTCAAATGCCAAAATTGACTCTGATATTGATTCTGATGCGGTTATTTGTTCCTTGTCAATGTTATTTCTCAAAATCGGCAAATTA
The DNA here is from genome assembly GCF_014299995.1 of Sphaerospermopsis sp. LEGE 00249. Classification (NCBI taxonomy): domain Bacteria; kingdom Bacillati; phylum Cyanobacteriota; class Cyanophyceae; order Nostocales; family Aphanizomenonaceae; genus Sphaerospermopsis; species Sphaerospermopsis sp. LEGE 00249. Next base: position 60,722 of record NZ_JACJUZ010000025.1, read on the forward strand.
TCTGTATTTTTTGGCAATGATATATTAGATATATTAGATATATCAGTATTCTCTGGTTTAATTATAGCTGCATCTGGTGTATAAAGTTCTTCAGATTTTGGTGATATGGTTTTGGAAGTAACAGGAGTAATTTCTGTGTTCTCTTCTGTGATGAATTCTGTAATTTCCGATGTTTGATTTTCTGAGGTAATTTGATTATTTGCTTCAGAAGAATTTAATTGAATATCTGGTGATATGGTTTTGGAAGTAATAGGAGTAATTTCTGTGTTCTCTTCTGTGATGAATTCTGTAATTTCCGATGTTTGATTTTCTGAGGTAATTTGATTATTTGCTTCAGAAGAATTTAATTGAATATCTGGTGATATGGTTTTGGAAGTAATAGGAGTAATTTCTGTGTTCTCTTCTGTGATGAATTCTGTAATTTCCGATGTTTGATTTTCTGAGGTAATTTGATTATTTGCTTCAGAAGAATTTAATTGAATATCTGGTGATATGGTTTTGGAAGTAATAGGAGTAATTTCTGTGTTCTCTTCTGTGATGAATTCTGTAATTTCCGATGTTTGATTTTCTGAGGTAATTTGATTATTTGCTTCAGAAGAATTTAATTGAATATCTGGTGATATGGTTTTGGAAGTAATAGGAGTAATTTCTGTGTTCTCTTCTGTGATGAATTCTGTAATTTCCGATGTTTGATTTTCTGAGGTAATTTGATTATTTGCTTCAGAAGAATTTAATTGAATATCTGGTGATATGGTTTTGGAAGTAATAGGAGTAATTTCTGTGTTCTCTTCTGTGATGAATTCTGTAATTTCCGATGTTTGATTTTCTGAGGTAATTTGATTATTTGCTTCAGAAGAATTTAATTGAATATCTGGTGATATGGTTTTGGAAGTAATAGGAGTAATTTCTGTGTTCTCTTCTGTGATGAATTCTGTAATTTCCGATGTTTGATTTTCTGGGGTAATTTGATTTTTTGCTTCAGAAGAATTTAATTGAATTTTTGGTGATATGGTTTTGGAAGTAACAGGAGTAATTTCTGTGTTCTCTTCTGTGATGAATTCTGTAATTTCCGATGTTTGATTTTCTGAGGTAATTTGATTATTTGCTTCAGAAGAATTTAATTGAATATCTGGTGATATGGTTTTGGGAGTA
>NZ_JACJUZ010000026.1:0-58931 GCF_014299995.1 Sphaerospermopsis sp. LEGE 00249
AGACTTAGCTGCTGGTGAAGTTGCTCCTGTTGCTTTGACTGCTCCTGCAATCAACGGTTAATCTGAAACTGGGTTTAATAAGCTTAGTTAAATAAGAAAATACCCTCCAGAAATGGGGGGTATTTTTTTGTCAGAATCAGGATATCCAGGATTTAAGGATGTACAGGATTTGATATTTGTGATGATTTACAACGATTTTCAGGTAAATAAACCACATTTTTAAATCTCACGCAAAGACGCAAAGGAAGAAAGGAAGAAAACAAGAAGGGTGTGGTACAAATACATGAAAACTGCTGTAGGTAAAATCTCTCAAACTTCTTGCCTTTGTGTACTTTGCGTACTTTGCGGTTAGGTAAAAAAATTTAGATACTCTAACGATGAGATAGAAGTAATTTGTTTTTACTGGATGTTTTTTACACAGGTAAACGTCCGGTGATGAACATTTTATAGCCACCTGACATGAGAATTAATGAGAGAAAAAATTGCCAGAGGCTGGTAGGATTAAGGATAGCTCGACTACTCATAAATACAAGAATAATTCCTATAACTATGGGTATCCAGCCTAGTTCTTTCATTCCTCTGGGGAAGAAAATTAAGATCATCACTCCTATAGTTAGTGCAAGTATGGATGTGTCTGCTGCTATTCCCCTCCACCAGTAAGGGTAAACATTAGTTGTGAAGATGATGTTTTGTCCAACAAAGTAGATACCTAATATCAGCAAACCAAAGCCGATAATTCTGAGTAAGAGGCTCATGATTATTTTAGTCTACAAGTTTGGTTATAATTTAGCACACAGTATATTGATATTGTGAGTATTGTTACATTAGTACAACAAGCTTTTTTTGTCTGATAGCGTAGCGTGGCGTAAGCCATATCAGGATTTCCAGGATTAAAGGATTTTCAGGATGATGATTTTCAGAAGTTTCAGGAAGGTAGGAATTAATGGTATAAAGGATTACCTTTTGGCTGTTTAAAGGTTGAATTTTAAACAATTTTCATAGGTGTTTATCTGGAATCCTCATTTTTACTTATGAAATATTCAGAAATGCCCCAAATCTCTTGTTAGCTTCTTCTCAAATACGTTCATATTTTAACCATATACAATATGATTATATAAGTTACATTGATTTTTTCAATCAATATATTGACATAGTAGAAGAATCCTTGCAACAACAATTAGTCAATGAGTTAATTAGCAGATTGCTACAACTAAACGATAATGAACGTCAAGTTTATTGGAATAAGGTTGAATATTTAAGCAAAAATCTAGAATATAATAATTTTCTTTGGGAAATTGCACCAATAGAACGAAAACTAACAATTATACGAGAACGTTTCAAAAAAATACTGGAGATTATTTCTCGTTTTCAGGATAGTGAATATCCTTATGCAGCAGATATTTCGGATAGTCGGCATGAATTATATAAACTGAACGAATTAGAAAATGTGTTAATAATAAAGTGGGATTCAAATGTAATTGATAACGAATTTAAATCTGAAAAAATGATTTCAGCGCGGGGTGCTGAGAAGTTAGTCATGCAATTTTATCAAAAATTGGGTTATGAAGTAGAGGATATTTCAATTCATCAAGTAACTCAACAAAGTCAAGACTGGAAAAAGGGAGACATCAAATTAAACTCAACAGAGTTAATTGATGTAAAAAATAGCCGTAAATCTTATAATTCAGATTCTTACTCAGAATTTTGTGTACCCTCTTTTAAAGAATTTCGTGATCATGATGTCAAAATTGTTGGTGTTTTATCACCTTACCTGCGAAACGATGCTGATAATCCTAAGATATTAGGTTCTTTTGATAAAACTCAACTCATAAAAATAGAAGAAATATTTAGTGACAGATTCATTAAGATAGATATGCCTAGAGAGAAGGATATAAATAGATATTTGCCACCTTGGGTATTTGACTATGATGATCGTTTTTATCAGCAGCAGTATCAAATTTTAACAGAATTACAAAATTTAAAAGAGCATGATATTCCAAGTTGGGAAGATATGTCATTTGTCGCTCAAAATTTTTTACCTGTATTCATAGCTGCAAAACGTCCATTACCACAGTATTGGATTGATAATTTACCTAAATGGCAGGTAGAATTTATTAAAGGTTTAATTGAACTTCCACCAGCAAGAATAACTTTACCATACTTATTTTTGTCTATATTGAGGCATTTTTTATCAATCCTTTCCTATCAAGGTTCGGATTACAACCCTCAAAAATATTTAGAAATTATATGCACAACCTCATCTAAAGAACACCCACTGAAAATATATGACCCCTTGAATATTATCAAAGATTTTTGCGAAACATTACACACTCTTTGGAATAATCGAGATAAAGAAATAAAAATATCAAAAGCAATCTCAAAATTAACTGATTTTAAAATTTTTACGTTCATTGGTAAAGAATGGTTGAAAGGTCAACGTTCAGAATCAGACACTAAAACAACAATTTTGGTTTACTGTGGTGGTTTTATATGGAAAACAAGGAAGTCTAAAAGAAAGTGTGGATTTAGACCTTTGGTTATTGGTAAACATCAGAATTGTCCAAAGTGTGGATGTTTAAGATGTGAGAAATGTGGTTATTGTAGCTACAACTGTTCTAAAACTATTTCGTTAAGTAAGCCCATACCGCAGCATTTAAATTCGGATAATGTTCCTTTTTGAATAACAGTAGAATAAGATGGTATACTCAAAAATCTGTGGTCTACATAATCAACATAGCGTCAAAAATCCCCAACTCCATGTAAAATACATAATTCAGACTGTATTTCCTCAACAACATGGGTAGCACATTTGGTCATCTTTTCCGAATCACGACATTTGGCGAATCTCACGGCGGCGGTGTGGGTGTTATAATTGATGGTTGTCCCCCACGACTGGAAATTTCCCCGGAAGAAATTCAATTTGAACTAGACAGAAGACGGCCAGGACAAAGTAAAATCACAACACCCCGCAAAGAAGCGGACACCTGTGAGATATTATCAGGGACATTTGAAGGTAAAACCCTGGGAACACCGATCGCTATCTTAGTACGGAATAAAGATACCCGTTCCCAAGATTACGATGAGATGGCGCAAAAATACCGTCCTTCCCATGCAGATGCTACCTATGACGCAAAATATGGGTTTAGAAATTGGCAAGGTGGCGGAAGGTCGTCAGCGCGTGAGACTATAGGTAGGGTAGCTGCTGGTGCGATCGCTAAAAAAATTCTCCGTCAAGTTGCAGGTGTGGAAATTATCGCTTACGTTAAACGCATCAAAGACTTAGAAGGAAATGTTGATACAAACACCGTCACCTTGGAAGATGTAGAAAGTAACATTGTCCGTTGTCCCGATGGGGAAATTGCCAACCAAATGATAGAGTTAATTGAAAAAACAGGTAGAGATGGTAACTCTATTGGTGGTTTAGTTGAATGTGTGGTGCGGAATGTTCCCAAAGGTTTAGGAGAACCAGTTTTTGATAAATTAGAAGCAGACTTAGCAAAAGCGGTAATGTCACTACCTGCAAGTAAAGGTTTTGAAATTGGTTCAGGTTTTGACGGAACATTATTAACAGGGTTTGAACATAACGACGAATTTTATATTGATGAAAACGGAGAAATTAGAACATTAACGAACCGTTCTGGAGGTATTCAAGGAGGAATTTCCAACGGCGAAAATATTATTTTACGAGTTGCTTTCAAACCAACCGCAACTATTAGAAAAGAACAAAAAACCGTCACTAAAGAAGGAGAAGAAACGGTTTTAGCAGGAAAGGGAAGACATGATCCTTGTGTGTTACCCCGTGCTGTTCCTATGGTTGATGCGATGGTAGCTTTGGTTTTATGCGATCATCTTTTAAGGCATCATGGACAGTGTAAGTTATTGTAGAGATTTTCAAATTCAGAACTTACCAAATAACTGAAAATCTCTCTCAAACTCTCTTTTCTTCCCTTCCTTCTTGTCTTAGTGGTTCATTTGTAGGAAATAGAAGAAAACAAACCGCAAAGGACACAAAGAACGCAAAGGAAAGAGGTTAGAAGAGGAATTTTTAGTTAGTCCTGTATGATATCTTAATTGAGATGAATACTGAATAAAAATTTTTTGCTTGAGTTCTTTCTTTGTGAACTTTGCGTACTTTGCGGTTAGTTATAAATTAAAATTCATGCCTCCCATCATCTTACCTTCTCCTCTGAAACCAGGTGATTTATTGCGCGTTATTGCCCCTAGTGGTGCTTTACGAGAATTTGCAGCTTTTGAACAAAGTCTGGAAATTTGGAAAGCGCACGGTTACAATATCCAAGTTAGCGATCGCATAGAAAGTAGACATGGTTATCTTGCCGGTACTGATGATCACCGTCGTCAACAACTAGCCGCCGCATGGCATGATCCCGAATGTCGCGGTATTATCTGCGCTAGGGGTGGTTTTGGGAGTACCCGCATTTTGGAAGATTGGAACTGGGAACAAAAAACAGCAGATCCTAAATGGTTGATCGGTTTTTCTGATATCACAGCCCTGCTTTGGAGTCTCTATAAGGCTGGTATTTCCGGTGTGCATGGTCCCGTACTCACTACCCTGGTAAATGAGCCAGAATGGTCAATAAAACGGTTATTTGATATTTTAGCAGGTCGAGCGATCGCACCTTTAAAGGGTAATGGTTGGGGTGGTGGTACGGTGACAGGGGTGCTACTTCCTGGTAATCTCACAGTAGCAACTCATCTTTTAGGTACACCGCTATTACCGGATCTAGATGGTGTAATATTGGCTTTTGAAGATGTGACAGAACCACCCTATCGAATTGATCGGATGTTAACTCAATGGCGGTTAAGTGGTATGCTATCCAAAGTTCGCGGTATTGCTTTGGGAGGCTTTACCAAGTGTGACGCACCTCCTAATATACCTAGTTTGAGTATAGAGGAGGTTTTGGGCGATCGCTTATCTGATCTCAATATTCCCATTGTTTCTGATTTACCCTTTGGTCATGATAGCCCTAATGCAGCTTTACCTGTGGGGGTACAAGCAACATTAGATGCAGATCAGGGAATATTAGAAATTGTCCATGAAATTAACTCCATTTGCGATAACAACGAGCAGTAATTAAATAAGGATGAAAAACTTCTACAAATTTAGTTTGTAATGTCTGAAAAAACCTATCTAGCAATTCTGGTTCATCATGGTGAAAAGGATATTCTTGATTAAAACCTTTAAAGAAATACCAATTCATAATGATTTTTCCTGCATCATCTAAAGACTGATGGAATGTAAGTAATTGCTGAATAGGATCTGGTAAATGCTCTAAAACATCAAAACAAACAATAGTATCAAACATTTCTGAACTAGGCATTTCTTGACACAAAATTATTTTTTTGTCTAACCCTAATTGTTTAGCTCGATATTCGACAAACTCGCAATTAATCGGATTAATATCAAAATAAAACACCTCTTTAACATTTGGCGAAAGTGCAGCACCAATAGCATGAGTACCAATTCCCCCACCAAAATCTAATACCCTACCTTGGGCATATTTGGCAATTAATAGTAAAGTATTACCAATATAATCATGACTGTTTAAATGCCATGCTCCAAGCTCAAAAAGATACTCATTTTTTACCTGATCCTGATAGAAAGCTGTAGCTTTTTCCCAGTCAAAATCTTTATGGCCTAACTCAGCCATTTCTTTTTGACCAGCAGCTAATTTACTTTCTAATGTTTGCTCATCCAAACTTAAAAATTCCTGAAGATGTTGCTTTAAACTAAAAGCATCTTCCCAAAAGCTATTTAAAAAAGATGGAATAGGTGGTGTGATCATATTTTTCTACCTGCTGAATACAATAATTTAGCTAAATCATGGGTAATCTTTGATATTATGCCTAAAAGCACATCAATTTCATCAATTTCATAATTATATCGGAAATTGACCTAAACTACTGTATGATTCTAAGTACACACTCTAGCCTAAGTGCTGTACCTTTGTATTTTTAACATATTTTCATTGATAGGAGATCAAAATGCCTAGTGTTCAGGAAAACTTAAATAAATGGTCTAATTACGATTGGACTCAACAGGGTAATGAATGGTCGAGTTCATGGGGTGGAACAGATAACTGTTTTTTTGGAACTATACATCCGCGAATTAAAACCTTTATTCCTGAGACAAAAACAGGAACAACAATATTAGAAATAGCTCCTGGTTTTGGACGTTGGACACAATATTTAAAGGATTATTGTCAAGATTTAATTATCGTAGATTTAACTGAAAAGTGTATTGCCGCTTGTCAAGAACGCTTTGCAGATTGTTCTCACATTACATATCATGTCAATGATGGAAAATCATTAACCATGATTGAAGATGAATCTATTGATTTCATTTTTAGTTTTGATTCCTTAGTCCATGTGGAAAAAGATGTCATTAAATCCTATTTACAACAGATAGCCCTGAAACTTAAACCCAATGGTGTAGGATTTATCCATCATTCTAACTTGGGCAATTATCTCAATCCCGCTACTGGAAAGCTAGAGGTAGAAAACATTCATTGGCGAGCAGAAAGCATGAGTGCTAAACTATTTGAGCAATACTCCCAAGAGGCTGGCTTACAATGTTTTCACCAAGAAATAGTTAATTGGTGTGGCGATATTTTGTGTGATTGCTTTTCCTTAATTACACCAAAAAACTCTCAATGGAGTCAACCCAATCATGTAATTGAAAATCCGAATTTTGGTGCAGAAGCTCAACGTTTACGCTAAGTATCATAAAATAATTGGAGGTAAGCAAGATGCTTACCCCAAAAGATTTTGAATATTTTGCTGTCATATCATGTTCAGTAAAAACAGATAAGGAATAAGCAAACTATTGATTTTTTCTTATCTGTGCAAAATCTTCTCAAACCATTGTTCTACACGAGCGCCCATTGCTGCCAAAGAATATAAACTCTCTGCTTGCTGGCGACAATTTTGACGATCAATAGTGTGTACCCGTTTAACAGCATCTATTAAACCTTGTACACTATCTGGCTCAACCAAAAACCCAGTTTTGCCATCTTCCACTATTTCCACTAAACCGCCCCGACTATAAGCAATCACCGGTACTCCACAAGCTAAAGACTCTAAACCTACAGTGGGGAAAGCGTCTATCCAGTGGGGAGTAGCTAACATAGCTTGACATTCCCTCAGTCCCGCTTGTAATTCGTTTGTAGAGACAAATCCTTGGTAATCTATCTGTGCATCGGGATACGCTTGACGAACTTGCTGCCAATATTCCTCATTTTGCATCAAACCAAAGATTTTTAGAGGCATTCCTAAAGTATTTGCTGCTGCTACCGCATCTTCTAAACCTTTTTCTGGTGCTATGCGCCCTACCCAACCTAAGCTATTACCAGGTTGATCACAAAACTGATACAAAGACAAGTCTAATCCATTAAACAAACAAACACATTCATCAGGGCAAGGAAAAGTGGCAGCTTGTGTTTTTGAGTGAACACCAATAGCATGAGGAAACTTAGTTGCTACCTTGGCAATCATATCATCCATCGCATTCAGTAAAGAACTCATACTAATTAAATGGGCTACTGGACGAGGAAAAAATTGCGTTAAATATAATGGCAACCAATCATAGCTAAAATTCAAAATTAAATCATAATTTCCCTGTACTTGATAAGCATAACTCCACATATTTGCTAAAACTGAATTTGTGGGAATGCCAATTTCTGCATCATACTTTTGATCTTGGGCGGCATTTTGTGTATTTCCGGGTATTTCTATCAAAGGTAACGAACCACTGCGAGAACCTGCTGGTGCAACAATATCTATTGTGTGTCCTCTTTGCTGCATTGCTTTGACAATATTGGGGAGGGTGACTTCTATTCCACCACCTAACCCTGAACCCAATGCACCAACACCTGTGGACATAAATAATAATTTGTAAGTCGGTTGACTCATCATTAATATCCTCAATTAAAAATTGCAGTTATCATCATACATGAGTAACTCTACAAATTAAATAGGAATACTATATTTTTGTGATAATTTTTCAGCCTCCAGTGATTAATTATTTTTGCTTTGACATCGGGTAATTAATTTACCAATCTGAGTTTTATATATTGCGGCTTTGATTAAATGCGTGCAAGCATGATATATGTAGCCATTTAATTAGGCTATAAAATTTTGAGAGTTAATGAATATAAATCACAAATTACGATATATAATGATCAAGTGAAAATCCCTAATAAATCAGCAATTTTCTCAGCCACCAACATGAAATTTATCAGGATTCGGTTTTTTAATTCCACTCAGAGGATGTTCACAACGGTAATCATCTTGATTTCTTGTTTCCTATTTCTATTTAGTTGTCAGCAGAATATTCAAAAAGATAATAATATCATTCATGTGACTTTATGGCAAGGAATTAACCCGCCAGTGAATCGGGATGTATTCAATAAATTAGTAGATCAATTTAATCAGGAAAATTCTCATATTCATGTAGACTCAATTTTCACAGGTACACCAGAGGAACAATTACCGAAAATATTAACCGCAGTGGTAGGTAATGCGGCTCCAGATATTTTAAATTTTTCTCCCCAAATAACTGGACAGTTAGTAGAATTAGGAGCAGTTGAACCTTTAGATGATTGGTTTAATCAATCAGCCGCCAAATCGGAAATTTATCCGCAAGTGATAGAGGAATTACAATTAGATGATCACCTCTGGTCAGTTCCTCTTTATACTGCTAATCTGGGCATTTTTTACCGAAATGATTTATTTAAAAAAGCGGGAATTAGTGAAACTCCTAAAAACTGGCAAGAATTAAGGGAAGTTGCCAAAAAACTAACTATTGATCGCAATGGTGATCAACGTCCAGAACAATATGGAATTTTATTACCTTTAGGCAAGCAAGAATGGACTGTGTTTAGTTGGTTTCCCTTTTTATTAGGTGCAGGTGGTGAAATATTAAATAATAACCATCCTAACTTAAATAATCCAGATGCTATTCAAGCATTACAATTTTGGCAAGACTTAATTAAAGATGGTTCAGCAACTCTTTCTCCCCCGGAAAGAGGTTATGAAGAAGATGCTTTTATTCAAGGTCGTGTAGCTATGCAAATTACTGGACCCTGGACGTATATTAAGAACTCTAATGTTGATTTTGGTGTGTTTCCTATTCCTGAAAATAAAGTACGGGCTACAGTCATAGGTAATGGCAATTTTTATTTAATGAAAACTACACCAGAAAAACAAAAAGCGGCTTTGGAATTTTTAGAGTTTGTTGTCAGTAAACAATTTCAAACCGAATGGGCAATGGGTACTGGTTTTTTACCTGTAAATATCAAATCTGCACAAAGTCCAGAATATCAGGAATATCTCAAATCCAGACCTTGGTTAAAAGTGTTTGTAGACCAAATTCCTGTGGCTGGTTCTCGACCTACAATAGCTGGTTATAGTCGCATTTCTGATAGTTTAGGTAGGGCAATTGAAGCAACATTACTAGGTAAATCTTCCCCTGAAGCCGCTCTAAAACAAGCTCAGGAACGGTTAGAAGTGATTTGGGGAGAAAAATAGGTGATTGGTGATTGGGGACTGGGGAGAAATATTTACCTCCTGACTCCTGACTCCTCAATTATCAATTTTAACGTTTTATTAAGTTAAGTAAAGCAAGTGTTAGAGCTTTTGGAGGATAGGACTCAAGCGTAATCTGAGGATGATAAGCTAAACAGTGAAATATAAAAGTGACTTAGGATGTAGTGTTAAATGGGTGTTTCCTCAACAGTTCCTCTCCTCCTTAGGGCTGCACGCGGTGAAAAAGTAGATCGTCCCCCTGTATGGATGATGCGACAAGCGGGGCGCTATATGAAAGCGTATCGGGACTTGCGGGAGAAATATCCTTCTTTTCGGGAACGCTCAGAAATTCCTGAAGTTGCGATCGAAGTTTCCCTGCAACCTTGGAAAGCTTTTCAACCCGACGGCGTAATTTTGTTTTCCGATATTGTCACCCCCTTACCTGGTATGGGTATTGACATGGATATTGCGGAAGGGAAGGGACCGATTATTTTTTCGCCCATTCGCACACAAGCACAAATTGATAACCTGCGTCCCCTAGATCCTGAAGCTGCTTTACCGTTTATTAAGACCATTTTGGGGTCTTTACGGCAAGAAGTCGGCGATAAGTCAACGGTTTTGGGTTTTGTGGGCGCTCCTTGGACTTTGGCAGCCTATGCAGTGGAAGGTAAAGGTTCTAAAACCTATTCCATCATTAAAAACATGGCTTTCTCAGATCCAAAAATTCTGCATCAGCTATTAACTAAGTTGGCTGAGTCCATTGCTGATTATGTGCGCTATCAAATTGATTGTGGCGCTCAAGTGGTGCAGATGTTTGATTCTTGGGCAGGACAATTAAGCCCCCAAGATTATGATACCTTTGCTTTACCTTACCAAAAAATGGTGTTTGATTTGGTGAAACAAACTCATCCTGACACACCGTTAATTTTGTTAGTGACTGGTAGTGCAGGACTTTTAGAAAGAATGGCTACCTCTGGTGCAGATATCCTCACCATTGACTGGACAGTGGATATGGCAGATGCACGCAGAAGACTGGGTAAAGACGTGAAAGTACAGGGTAATCTTGATCCGGGTGTGTTATTTGGTTCTAAAGAATTTATCCGCGATCGCATTTTGGACACTGTTCGCAAAGCTGGCGACTGGGGACATATTCTTAATTTGGGACATGGTGTATTACCAGAAACACCAGAAGAAAATGTCGCTCATTTCTTTGAAACTGCCAAAAATCTCAACGCTTTGGTTTAGTTTCTGGTTTATTGGGTGGGTTTTTTACCCACCTAATTTTTAGGGAACGCAGATGAACGCGGATAAACGCGGATGAAGAAATTCAACAACACAAATTAAAGGAAAAGTTATGCAAGTTACTTTAGATATTCCTGAAGAGTTGGCAAGTAAATTACAATTATTTCAACAGCAATTACCATAGATTTTAGAATTAGGAATTAGAGAATTAAATGCTGCTTCTCAACCAGGGTTTTCAGGTATGGCAGAAGTGTTAGAATTTTTGGCACAATTACCAACATCCGCAGAAATTATTGCTTTACGTCCTTCAGAAGAATTGCAAACTCAAATTAGTAATTTATTAGAAAAAAATCGGACTCAAGGTTTGACTGCTGCTGAAGAAATGATTTGGGAACAATATCAATATTTAGAACATTTGGTGAGGATAGCAAAAGCTAAAGCTCTATTAAAATTAAAAACAGAAGCATAAATAATTTATAAATAATTTATTTAATAAATATGAGTAAATACATTCCATCTGCTCTAAGGTAGTGATATAGGATCAATTGATCCAGTAACAAAATTATTGACTTCATTATATAATCCACGTCAAGATAATTGGCACGAACATTTTCAATTAAATGGTGCTGAATTTATACCTTTAACAGCAGTAGTAAGAGTCACTGTAAAATTATTACAAATCAATCGTATTGATAGATTAAAGGAACGAGAATTACTTATACAAGCTGGTATATTAAACCCACCATTATTTTAATATAAATTCATAACATTGTGTCGTCAATGTTTGGGTTTTTGGGTAGGGTTATATCCCCGACTTCTGTTGTTAATCTTTTCATTTATTCAGTTTAATAATCATAGAAGTCGGGGATCTTTGGCTATGTTATTTTTTAGTAGGTTAACGGTAATATCCTGTACATCCTTTAATCCTGGTTATTATCTCGACTTCGCTCGATAACCACCTGATTCAGACTTAATATTTTTCTGTAATCTTTAAATTCTACAGTCCACAAGTCTCAAGGCGAGAGAAAAGAACTCCTCTCCCTAAACCTCCCGTATTCCATCGTAACCGTGCTGGTAAGTGGCCTTCTGGTGCTTTTATATCAAAAGTAATATCTTTGTAGGATAACCAGTAGGATAACCATTTTCCCTCTTTTCTCCATCCTAGTCTATCACCAAAGGCTATCCAAATTTTCTCATCATAATTTCTAGTTCCCCCCAAACTTTGATAAATCCGTTTCTGTACAGAAAAACCAAAGCGCCCCTTACTATATTTGATCCATAATTTGTCAATAGTGTCGAGGTCATTACAGGGAAAATTATCAATACTTGGAGTATCTAAAAAACCTTCTTTTTCCCGGTTTGTTACTGCTAACATTACCCGCGCTGTTTCCTCATCTGCTTCTTTCCATTGACCTGTAGATAATAATTGTTCTAGTTTTTGATATCGACTAGGTACAGATGGAGAAGAAATATTAACAGATGTTTGGTTAATAGGTATTTGTGAAGTATTTTGTTGATTTATAGGATTGATATCCTGCATCACGTCTTTAACAGATTGATAACGATATTTAGCAATAGGACTTGCTAATTTTTCCAAAATCTTTCCTAATTCATCACTTACCCCATTCCCATTTAAAAAATCTCTCCATACCCATTCTCCTTCCATCGGACTATATAAATCAAACGGACTAACTCCTGTTAATAAATGCAAACAAGTTACCCCTAAACTATATAAATCACTAATAAATAATGGTTTACCCATTGACTGTTCAGGGGCGCAATATTCAGCAGATCCAATAATTGTCCCTGTCGCTGTGCGTTGCTGTGGTTTGACTATTTTCGCTGCCCCAAAATCTACTAAAAATAACTTATTATCACTACTAAGAATAATATTTTCTGGTTTAATATCTCGATGAATTACTTGTTTACTATGAACAAACTCCAATATTTGCAAAACTTCTATTAATAACTTTTTAATTTGCTGTTCAGAAAAAACCCCATTTTTATCTAACTCAGTTTGTAAAGTTTCCCCTTTCACAAATTCCTGTACTAAATATTGACGATTATCATAAGTAAAATAAGCCATTAATTCAGGTATTTGCGGATGTTTACCTAACTCCTCTAAACGTTGTGCTTCCTGTGCAAATAACTGAGATGCTTTTTCAATACTATCCGTTCCCTGTGCTTGGGGTAAAAATTGTTTAATTACACAAAAAGGTTTTGATGGTTTATCCTCATCAATAGCTAAAAAAGTCCTCCCAAAACCACCTTGACCTAAAATTGATAAAGGTACATATCTTTCCTTTAGCAGTAACTTATTACCGCACTTTTGACAATATTGAAAACTATCAGGATTAGAAAAAAGACAGTCAGGATTAAGACATTGACGCATAGACTCAACACCAACACACTGTTATAATTTTACCCTAATTAATTAAAACCTACGCAAAATCTCTCAAAACCTCAGATTCCCGACTTCTTTAAGAAGTCGGGGATCTATCTGCTCAAATCATGCTATAATCATACACCGTTATCAAAAATCCCCAAAAACCCAACATCAATGACTAAACAACGTATTTTAATCACAGGTGCAAGCGGCTGTATCGGTCATTATATCAGCGAAACATTAATAAAAAACACAGAACACGAATTATATTTATTAGTCAGAAACCCCAACAAACTACAAATTAACGCTCAAGCACGTCCAGGAATCACTATTTTACAAGGTGATATGCAGGAAATTAGTAATTTTTCCAACCTCCTAAAAACTATAGATACCGCAGTTTTAACCGCCACTTCTTGGGGTGGAGATAACATTTTTGATGTTAATGTCAACAAAACCATAGAATTAATGAATCTGTTAAACCCAGAAAGATGTCAACAGGTAATTTATTTTTCAACTGCTAGTGTTTTAAATCACGAAAATCAACCTTTAAAAGAAGCAGGAGAAATCGGCACAGATTATATTAGTTCTAAATATGATTGTTTACATAAAATTGAACATTTAGAAATTTTCCCAAAAATTACTACCGTGTTTCCTACATTGGTTTTAGGGGGAGATGATCAAAAACCCTATTCTCATTTAACTTCGGGTATTCCTGAAGTTACTAAATATATTAATATCATTCGTTTTTTACAAGCTGATGGTAGTTTTCATTTTATTCATGGTCAAGATATTGCCACAGTTATACAATATCTAATTGATTATCCACCACAAGCAGGAGATCCGAGAAGATTTGTTTTAGGGCAATCTGGGTTAACAGTAAATCAAGCAATTGAAGAAGTTTGTGAATATTTGAATAAAAAGATTTATTTCCGCATTCCGTTATCTTTGGGTTTAGCGAATGTGATTATTAAAATATTTAGGATTCAAATGGCGGCATGGGATAGATTTTGTATGAATTATCGGCATTTTACCTATTCTCATGCTATCAATCCCGCGAGTTTTGATTTACCAAATTACTGTGCAACTATGAGGGATGTGTTAAAAATTAGTGGCGTTAAAAGTGGGAAATAAATATGTGAGAAGTTATGAGGATGAGATAGGGCGATCGCCTAGTAATTTACAGCAGTTTTCATGTCTTTAGACCACAGTAAGGGCGAAGCATTCAGATGATAGTCTTAGGTAAAAACCGATAATTAATTGTCCGAATGCTGATGCTTCCAGCACGCTTCGCGAACGCACCTACATTGTTGACGCGAAACCTAAATCAAAATGTGGTTTTTTTACCTGAAAATAGCTGTAAAAGGCAAGGCAAAAGTATATAGGGTTTGCTGAATAAACCTAAAACCTTGATATATCAAAGGTTAGAGGCTGATAAACACAGAAATTAGTGCAAGGGTTTTGAAGGGTATACCGAAAAAAGTGTGCATTTTTTGGGATTTCAAGAGATGGCAAAGAAATTTTCAAATCTCCTCCTGACTCCTGACTCCTGACTCCTAACTCCTATGCCCTCACGGAAAGACTTTCTCAGCAACCCCTATATAGACCATTATTCAGGAAGTTGTTTTTTCAAACTTTCTAAAGCAGACCAACGTCTATCAACCTGCTTTTCACCACCAGCAGCAGTATTATCTAAAATACCCGGACAATTGCGATCGCACAACTGACGCTGAGGAATAGCTAAACACATTTGCTCATACAGCCATTCACTAGGATAAAAATAACCATCAGGTGAAAGCGTTTCTACTAAATCTTCTATAGCAACTTCCCTTTCTAATGGTAAGTCTTCAACTTGATTAGCATTAGCATCTAACCAAATAATTTCTTTAGTATTAACAGCCAAACGTTGATTATATTGCTGCAAACAGCGGTTACAGGTACAAGTAATAATTGATTCTGCCTGACCAGAAACTTCTAAATAATTACCCTGATGCTGGACGCGGATAGTTCCACGCACAGGGGTTAAAGTTTCCAGTCCAGGCAGAGACTCGTTCACTTGAATTTCCTCTGTCCGTTCCGGGGCTTTGGTTAGCTGCGGAATAAAAATAGCGTCCATTATGATGAGTGAGATATCCTCACAAAAAATTATGGTTAATGATCAGCAAAATTGCTGATAGCTGATATAAGAATTCAGGGGTCAGGAGGAGGCAGTGCGGCGGACGGGTTACCCGGCATAAAGCAACTGCCGTTCAGGAGTAAGAATGTTTGATAAATTGGTAGATTATCAAAATAGGGAGTTTAGGCGCAAGCTTTAAAAAGCTGACTGCTGATAGCTGAATACTTATCTTTGATTTTAGCTTTAATAGCCGGGATCTGTTGGTGGTTCAGTCGCAGGACGAACTACCAAATTACGATGGGGTTCTTTACCACGGCTAAAGGTTTCCAAATCAGGAAATTCCTTTAAAAAGCTGTGAACTTGTCGCCGTTCCGCTGAACTGAGGGATCTAATTTCCACTTCTCGTCCAGAAAAACGCACTTCTTGAGCCGCAGTTCTAGCTAAAGCAGTTATTTCCGCTTGTCGTCTGACACGGTAGCCATTCAACTCAATGGTATAAGATGTCTGCTCATGTTCTGGCTGATGCAAATTTAGTACCGAATTAGCTAGATACTGCATAGCATCTAACACTGAACCACCAGCACCAATCAAAACTTTGATTTGTTCTGGCATCAAATTCGATTCATCAATAGTCAACCAATAGCTATCAGGTTCTTGAGAAACTGCCCCCAGAGTAGGAGCAGCCTCTAAATTACCCTTAACATTAGTAGAGATTCCAGTAAGTTGCAGCAATTGTGTTAACCATTGTTCACCACGCTGCATAGAAATTTCACTCATAATTAGCCTGTAGCCTTTTTCTTAGAACTTTTTGGTTCAAAGGGCAAAGCTTTAACGTCTACAGTTGCCGCTTGTTGTTCCTTTTCTTGGATAGCTACAATTTTTTGCAGTTCCTCTGGTAGAGGTTCGCGGGAAAGAATGTAGGTTTGCAGGGTTTGGAAAACGTTACCAATTACCATGTACATTAATACACCAGCAGGTAGCGGGAAGAATAAAAACATTCCCGAAAAGATCACAGGTGTAATTTTATTAACTGTATCCTGTTGTGGATTACCACCACTGGAATTTTGCCCAGACAGCATTTGGCTAAAGTACAAGCTGATGCCAAAGAAGACTATCATGCCGACAATATCCCAGTGAACTACACCATCTGGATCTATTGCCCCTACCCTACCTAAAGCATCAATAAACAGAAATCCTTTATCTGCTGCCAGTCCGGGAATTGTGCCTTGTATTGTCACATCTCCAGGTTGTAAGGCTTCTATGTTGCCTTCGGCATCAATTTTAACTCTATCTTCTCCTTTGGTTATTTTCCATTCAGGAGTTAATTTAGTTTCTGGATGTTCTGCTAACAGAGCCTCAAAGGGTTTGCCCTCCAATGTTTGATATTGGATCTTTGTGTTTTCTCCCACCGCTAACTTATTACCACCGGGAAGAATAGCGGTAATTTTTGTGTGATCCCCATCAGCAATGTAGATGTTTTGGGGAGGAGTTGCAAAGGCTTGGGGTTGAATGCGTTCTATTTGTTCAGCTGGGAAAATTTGCAGGTTAACGGAGTAGTTCACACCTGCAAATGGTGAACCCCGCAAAGTGGCAAACAGTGCTAGTAAAACTGGCATCTGTAACAGCAGGGGCAAACATCCAGCTAAGGGGTTGCCAAACTCTTTCTGAACATTCACCATTTCCTCTTGCTGCTTTTGCGGATCGTCTTTATAGCGTTCTTTAACTTCCGCCATCCGCTTTTGCATGAGAGGTTGCACTATTCGCATTCGGCGCATACTGCGAATAGAACCTGCACTCAGGGGATAGAGTGCAAACCGAATGATTAATGTTAAAGCAACGATCGCCAATCCATAGCTAGGAAAAAAACCATAGAAAAAGTCTATGATTGGCAGCATTACGTTGTTCGAGAGAAACCCGATACCAAAATCCATTATTCTAAATCCAACCCAAGGTACTGTAAACTGAACTGAATCTAATTTATCTAAATCGTGATTTATTAGCGACTATCATTGGCTACGGATAGCCGCACAATGGGGACTGGGGACTGGGGACTGGTGACTGGGGACTGGTGACTGGGAAGAAATATTTACCTTCTTTATCCTGACTCCTGCCTCCTGCCTCCTGCCTACTTTTGAGCAGCAGTATATTGGGGATTTTTAGCGGCTACTTTCTCACTTATATAATCATAAGTTTCCCGAAAATTGGGAATAGCCCGTATTTCTAACCGACTACCGTTTTTCAGGGTAAGTACCATATCTCCCCATAACCCTATGCCACGGGGAACTTTTACCACTTTGACTATTTCTGAATAAATTACGTCAGTGCGATCGCGTCCCATCCAACCACCCATCACAGCAACTCGCCGATCAGTGATTTTAAAACGTAACCATAACGCTCTAACTATCGCTCCAATAGTTAATGGTAAACCCACAACCGTTAGCCCAATCAATAAATTGAGAATCAAATCCCCAATATGGGGACCACCTTCATAATAAACTTCTTCACGAATACCCATTTATTACCTCTGCTTTTACCAACAACTGCTCTAATTCTTGCAGAAATTGTTGGCTTACGCACTCAGATTCTGCTGTCTTTGGCTTGACAATCACTACCAATCGCCATCCAGGTGATAACTTAGGCAATATTTGAGACAATGCGGCTGTAATTTGCCGTTTAATCCGATTGCGAACTACTGCTCTTTTACTGACTTTGGTGCTAATGGAAACGCCAATTTTTGTACTAGCTAAATCTTGACATTTAGTTAATTTTATGGTAGCAGCGTCATTATCACTAGAAGTTTCTTGTGGACGTGACGGTTTTAAAGCTCTCAAAGTGAAATGAGAGCTATGACACCGAATTCCTTCCCGGAAAACCGCCTGGAAATCCTTGCGGGATTTTAATCTATATGCTTTGGGCAAAGCCACAGCTACTCTATTTGCTGGATGCCTAAACGCTTAAACGATGACGACCTTTTTTTCTTCTGGCTCTAATTACTCTTCTGCCAGTTGGGCTTTGCATTCTAGCACGAAAACCAGAGGTTCTCTTTCTCTTCCGACAAGTTCCACCCAATGTTCTTTGCATTTCTTTGTCCTCTTAGGCGATTTTTATAAAAAGTCACAATCTGCTATCTTACCACTTTACAGGCAATAAGAGTACATTTCTGGATACAGTTTCTAGTGATTGGTGATTGGGGACTGGTGATTGGGGACTGGTGATTGGGAAAATACAAATAATTTGCTACC
This sequence comes from Sphaerospermopsis sp. LEGE 00249, assembly GCF_014299995.1. Taxonomy (NCBI): domain Bacteria; kingdom Bacillati; phylum Cyanobacteriota; class Cyanophyceae; order Nostocales; family Aphanizomenonaceae; genus Sphaerospermopsis; species Sphaerospermopsis sp. LEGE 00249. Next base: position 18,527 of record NZ_JACJUZ010000026.1, read on the forward strand.
TGTTACCTGTTACCTGTTACCTGTTCCCTTGTTAATTGATGCTGATGAGCCAAGTACCTAAGTAGCGCAACATTGGTACATCTCCAGGGGAGAGGACTTGACAGTTAAAATGGAACATTCCCCCAAAGGCAGGATTTTGCACGTTGGATAGCACTAACTCAACTTTACTACCTGCTGGTACTGGTTCTTCGGGAAATATCTCTATTATCCGTCCTTCTTTATTCCATTTAACTTCACTTAAAGGAACACCTTTTCCTTTGACTCTGACTTCAACTGCTTTTGGATCAAAACTGCCTTTGTAATAATCAGGGTAAGTAATGGCAAATTGGGCAACTGCCAGGTTCATTTTTTTGGCGGGTAGTCTGAGTATATATCTATCCGTGGCGTTGGTTTGTCCACCAAAGTCTAAACGGAAGGGTAGTTGATTTTCTCCCTTAACACCGCTAAATAGTGTAAAACCTTGTTGTGCCAAACTGACAGCCGGAAAAGTCGTTAATAAACAACCAGTTACAGCTAAAGCAGAAAGTAAACGTCGCATAGTTAGGCTTCCTCTAAATAAATATTATTTCTGAGTTCTCTGTAATCTTCAGTAACAGTCTTGTTAGTATTCTTAACTAAACTTTACTACTTTATACTTAATCATAGACGAAAAATGAAAATAAAAGTGCCAAAAGTACATTTTTACTCTAAAGATGTGACAATCAGGCAAAAATAAGGCTTAATCCTATGGTGTGGGATGCGGGATGTGGGGTGTAAAGTTTTTCTTTGTTTGTGTTGCAGATTGTATAGAGATGTTGAGTAAACTAACATTTTTTTGATAAAAGTTGAAAAAAGTTTTTGCCGATCGCTCCTTAAATTACAATCAATCAATTGTTGAGACTCAACCTTTGTATATTCTGAATCCTGACAAAATCGTGCAGTTAAGTAGAAAATATCAAACTTACCCAATTTAAGTATGGCAGAAAGTAGAAATTAAATTGCACAATCCCGAAAATAATCTGAAGACATAGATATAACATCAAAAAATGCACATAAGATGTGCAGTAACCACAACAGTTGAGAACCATCTAGATCATATTTGTCAATAGCAAAAATGTTTTACACAAGAGTTCAAGACAAAGTTCATGGTTCATGTTGCATTAGTTGTATCAGTTTATTAAAGACGTACATCAATAAATTAAGTATTTATCTCTAGGAGATTGCATGAAAATAGCAGTAGCTAAAGAAATAGAAGTTTGTGAACGTCGGGTATCATTAATTCCTGACATTGTAGCCAAATTAATCAAACAAGGATTAGAAATTTATGTAGAAACTGGTGCGGGAGAAAAAGCATTTTTTACTGACGCTGACTATGAAGCAGCAGGAGCGAAAATAATTAGTGATCCTGCTACATTATGGGGTGAAGCAGACATAATGTTAAAAGTCAGTCCACCCCAAGAAAGAGAAGATGGACGTTCTGAAATAGAATTACTGAAAACTGGATCTGTTTTAATCAGCTTTCTCAACCCATTAGGAAATCCCCAAATAGCGCAAAAATTAGCACAACGGCAAATTACAGCTTTAAGTATGGAATTAATCCCCCGTACTACCAGAGCGCAAAGCATGGATGCTTTATCTTCCCAAGCATCACTAGCAGGGTATAAAACCGTACTTTTAGCAGCAGCAGCATTACCAAAATATTTTCCGATGTTAACCACTGCTGCGGGTACGATCGCACCTGCTAAAGTATTTATTATGGGTGCGGGAGTTGCGGGTTTACAGGCGATCGCCACTGCAAGGAGACTAGGAGCAGTAGTAGAAGCCTTTGATATTCGTCCAGCCGTCAAAGAAGAAGTACAAAGCTTAGGGGCGAAATTCGTGGAAGTTAAATTAGAAGAAGAAACTACAGCAGCAGGTGGTTACGCAAAGGAAATATCGGAAGACAGCAAAAAACGCACCCAAGAATTAGTTGCTGAACACGTCAAAAATTCCGATGTAGTCATTACCACCGCCCAAGTACCAGGCAGAAAAGCACCCATCCTAGTTACAGAAGAGATGGTAAAAGCCATGAAACCCGGTTCTGTAATAGTAGACTTAGCAGCAGAACAGGGTGGAAACTGCGCTTGTACAGAACCGGGTAAGGATATTGTGTGGAACGGTGTAACCATTATTGGACCGATTAATTTACCTTCATCTATGCCTGTACACGCTAGTCAATTGTACTCTAAAAATATTACTGCATTAATGCAGTTATTGATTAAAGATAAGGCGTTACAGATTAATTTTGCCGATGATATTGTTGATGCTGCTTGTGTTACTTATGGTGGTGAAATTAGAAATCAACGGGTGAAGGATGCTTTGCAAGCTGTTGTGGTTTAGTTTTGAGGATTTTTTAGGGACGAACCGCAAAGAACGCAAAGTACACAAAGGAAAGAGTGTTAGAGAGAGATTTTCCGTTTGTTCTCTAAATTCTCTCTGCGCCTCTGCGTCTCTGCGTGAGCTAACAATTTAACATCTTAAATCAAAATGAATGAAACTTTACTAGCGGCTTTATTTGTGCTTGTTTTGGCTTCTTTTATCGGCTTTGAAGTCATTAACAAAGTTCCCCCGACTCTTCACACTCCTTTGATGTCGGGTTCTAATGCTATCTCTGGCATTTCGGTAATAGGTGCAATTCTCGCTGCGGGGGAAAGAAACACCAATTTATCAGTAATTCTCGGTTTAATTGCGGTGATATTGGCAATGGTTAACGTTGTCGGTGGTTTTTTGGTTACAGACAGAATGCTGCAAATGTTTAAAAAGAAGGATGTTAAAGCATGAATACTTTTATCCCTACTGGGATTCAGCTAACTTATTTAGTAGCTGCATCTTTATTTATCTTTGGTTTAAAAAAGCTCGGTTCTCCTGCAACTGCACGTAATGGTAATGTGATTGCTGCGGTGGGAATGTTATTAGCTGTGGTTGCCACTTTATTAGATCAGCACGTATTAAATTACGAGATGATCTTAGTGGGTTTAGTCATTGGTTCTATTATTGGGGCTGTGGCAGCTTACAAAGTGCAAATGACGGAAATGCCCCAAATGGTAGGTTTACTTAACGGTTTGGGTGGTGCATCTTCCGCACTTATCGCTGTGGCAGAGTTTTGGCGGTTGTTGGGAAGTTCTCAACCTATCACCCTCGCTGTCAACATCTCTATGTTATTGGATGTGTTGATCGGTGGTGTGACGTTAACCGGTAGTTTTCTGGCTTTTGCTAAGTTGCAAGGTTTGGTTAGTGGTACTCCTATTACCTTTCCTTTGCAACAACCTGTTAACCTCTTGCTTTTAGGTACATACTTGGCTGGAAGTGCCTATTTAATCATGTCACCGGATAGTTTACCCGTGTTTTTAGCGGTGGTGGCGGTTTCTTTGGTGTTGGGGGTAATGTTTGTATTACCCATTGGTGGCGGTGATATGCCGGTGGTGATTTCGCTGTTAAACTCTTTATCAGGTGTTGCTGCTGCGGCTGCGGGTTTTGTGGTGATGAACAATATGTTAATCATCGCCGGTGCTTTGGTGGGTGCTTCGGGTATCATCCTTACCGAAATCATGTGTAAGGCCATGAACCGGTCGTTATTCAGTGTGTTATTTAGTGCTTTTGGTTCTGTAACTACTGCTAGTGGTGGCGGTGCTGCGGGTACAAGTAATCAAACTGTTCGCAGTATAGATCCTGAAGAAGGGGCGATGATGTTGGGTTATGCTCGTTCTGTGGTGATTGTACCAGGTTATGGGATGGCAGTTGCTCAAGCACAGCATAGCGTCCGGGAGTTGGCGGATCAACTAGAACGCATGGGTGTGGATGTGAAATATGCGATACATCCGGTTGCGGGGAGAATGCCGGGACACATGAATGTATTATTGGCGGAAGCTAATGTACCTTATACGCAGTTATATGATATGGAGGATATTAATCCCCAGTTTGAACAGGCTGATGTAGCGTTAGTGATTGGTGCTAATGATGTGGTGAATCCTGCGGCGCGTAGTGATGCGAATAGTCCGATTTATGGAATGCCGATTTTAGAAGTTGATCGAGCGAAGCAAACTATTGTGATTAAGCGTGGTATGAGTGCGGGTTTTGCTGGTGTGGATAATGAGTTGTTTTATAAGGATAAGACGACTATGTTGTTTGGTAGTGCTAAGGATATGGTGGCTAAGTTGGTTAGTGAGGTGAAGCAACTTTAGGTTAATTTTAGGGGGTAGGGGCATAGCAATGCTATGCCCTTACTTTTTTTCTCACGCAGAGACGCAGAGGCGCAGAGAGGTTTGTTTCGCGCAAAGACGCTAAGGAGCAAAGGCGCAAAGAAGAATAAAGTTTATTTATTTAATTTAGATAATTTCGGAAAATTTTCAGGTAATCCAACTGCATCACGAAAATAAGATTGATTAGAAATTATCTTTTCCATATTCTGAAAACAATCTTGAATTACAGACTCTTCATCAGAATATAATTGACCTATTTTTCGAGCAACATCATAACTAATTGATTTATTGCTACCCCAACAGACAGGTATTGCCCAATCATCAAATCCATCTGCTTTAGCTTTGATGTAAGCATTATAAAGATCGGGCATTTCATCTTTATATTCTTCCATTTTATCTATCTCAATAAACCATAAACTAATCATATGGTTGTCAAATTGACCGCTGAATGAAGGCTCATAATCACCAAATTTATCCCAATCTTTTGAAAAATCTAAATCTTCCCACCATAGTACATGACATTCTCTATAGAAAGTTTGTATTTCATCTGTTTCATAATTATCCTCATCTTCATTTTCATATTCATATTCTTCATCTTCATCATCGAAACAATTAATTTTAGGTTTAACTACTCCTTCAGGTTTCATCCAAATTGTTGACAGATAATAATTGTAAGCAAAAATATCACATGGAGTCACAGCTTCAAAACAAACTAATGCTCCTATATATTCCTCACATAATCTTGCAAATAATACTCCTTCATCATCCCAACCTGACCTTTCTTCCCACTGTAGACCATAACGCCCATAACCATCTGAATCGAAGAAAATAGAATTACCTTTGATTTCTAGATTAGAAACCGATGTTGTTTCTCCTTCAGCTACAATTTGCAAAATTAAATCTTTTACTTTTTCCGGCTCAGTGGTAACAACTTCTGCTCTAGACCAAAAACTATAACCCATATTTACCTTTGTTTAGCTTTGTTTATTTGACTACGCAAAACAAATATACTATAATAGTTATTACTCGTCAAGACTAATTATCTAAGGAGTATTACATAATTATGGGCAGTCAGCAATTTTTAGATGATGAACTCTTACAAAGAAGAATTGAGAAATTTTATGGATATGGTAATTATGAAGGAAAATATTGGTTTATTGGTATGGAAGAAAGGGGAGCAGAAAACTTTGAAGATGCAAATTTACGAATCAATACATGGGCAAATAGAGGACAGCAAGAAATAGACGATGTTGCAGAATATCATGAAGATATGGGAGGGTGGGGTAAAAATAACCAACCGACCTGGAATAAGTTGATTCGTATTTTATTAAGTGCAAAAGGTAAGGAAAATATTTGTTTAAAAGATGTTCATGACTATCAATTTGAAAAATTATGTAGGAAAAATCAAGAAACTTGTTTATTAGAATTATTACCTTTACCTTCAACATCTATTAATGATTGGATATATGATAAATATTCTCAACTCCCTTTTTTATGCGATAGAGAAACTTATGCAAATTATTGTGTTGAAAAACGAATAAATCATATTATTCAAAGCATAAAAGAACATCAACCTAAAGCCGTTATTTTTTATGGTATAGGATATGAATATTCTTGGAGGAAAATAGCAAATATTGACTTTACAAAAATTGAAGTTGCAAAAACAGAAGATTCAAAAAAACACCGTTTCTTTATTGGTAAAAATAACCATACTATATTTGTGATGGCTAAACACTCTAATGATCGTGGTGTAACCAATGACTACTTTCATTATATTGGTAAATCAATAGCTGCTAAACTAGCGGAATAATACTTTTAGCTCTATCTTCTCCTCTTCCTTCGTGTTCTTCGTGTCTTCGTGGTTCGTTAAAAAAGGATATTAGGGGAAAAGTGCGATCCTTTGCGACTTTGCTCCTTTGCGACTTTGCGCGAAACTCTCTGCGTTCTCTGCGTCTCTGCGGTTCGTTTAAAAAGAGATGTTGGGAAGTTGAGGGGATGCGATCGCTATTTGGGAAGTTGAAGGGGTGCGATCGCTGTTTGGGAAGTGGAGGGGGTGCGATAGCGCAAGTGCTGACTTGTCAGTTCGCTGTTTGGGGAAGTTGAGGGGGTGCGATCGCTATAGTATAATTATAAAAAAGTCAAAAGTTTAAACAATATGGCAACAGGGATACCTAGTAGAAATGGGCGTAATCATAAACAAAATACAACATCTTTCCGAATTGAATATGAAGGAAAAATGCCTATAGAAGATATATTAAAAATTCAGCCGGCTAACTTAAATCATATAATTAGCGTTGAGGGATATCCTAGAAATCAACTAATATATGGCGATAATTTAAACGTTCTTCGCACATTATTAAATAATGATAATGTTGCCGGAAAAGTTAACTTAGTATATATTGATCCACCTTATGCAACAGGTAGCAGTTTTGAGTCTCGTAATAGCAATCATGCTTATCATGATCTCATCGAAGGTGCAGAATATTTAGAATATTTGCGTCAACGTCTTATTTTAATTAGAGAAATTCTCTCAGAAGAAGGTTCTATTTATGTTCATTTAGATGAAAAAATGGCTTGTACTGTCAAAATTATCATGGATGAAATTTTTGGAGTTAAAAATTTTCGGAATTGGATTACTAGAAAAAAATGCAATCCTAAAAACTATACACGCAAACAATATGGTAATGTTGCCGATTTTATTCTTTTTTATACAAAAACAGATAATTATGTATGGAATCAACCTTTTGACGCTTGGACAGAAGACTCGATTAAAAAAGAATATCAATATGTGGAAGAAGGAACAGGAAGACTATATAAAAAAGTTCCTATTCATGCTCCAGGAGTAAGAAAAGGAGCAACAGGTCAACCTTGGAGGGGTATGTCACCACCACCGGGTAAACATTGGCAATATACACCAGAAACATTAGATGAAATGGACGCAAGGGGAGAAATATATTGGTCTGCAAATGGTAATCCTAGAAGAAAAGTATATTTAGATAATAGTCAGGGTATTTCCATTCAAGATATTTGGCTTGATTTTAAAGACGCTCACAATCAAAATATTAAAATTACTGGTTATCCAACGGAGAAAAATCCAGAGATGATGAAACGGATAATTATGGCTTCATCAAATCCGGGAGATATTGTTTTAGATGCTTTTGCAGGAAGTGGAACTACTCTAGCTGTATCTGAAGAATTAGGTAGAAAATGGATAGGCATTGATAATTCTCCATTATCTATTGATACTATAATTAAACGTTTAGTTAATGGTAGTGAAGCAATGGGTGATTTTGTTAATGGCAAAAATGGTAATTGTAAATATAAACAAATAAACTTAATTGACGTTAATAGAATTTTAAAAACAGGTTTGGACTTGTATATTGAAGAATCAGCAAGTTTAGAGTTAATTTCTGGTCAAATCATCAAAAATTGGAATAGTAAACTTAACTATCTAACCAGCTTTGTGTAAATCTCTCGTCTAACATTTTCAAAGTACAAACCATTACTCTACTTTGTCCATATTGTTCTAAATTAGCGTAATCATTCCACATAGAACCTAGAAGTAATCCAGGACCATCATTCAGCATCAATACTTTTAATGGCAAATTGTATGTTTTAGCATAACCCAAAATTTCTGTGATTTTATCTCGATTTCCTCCTATTCTATCATCTTCTTGAGAACCTCCTCTGTCGGAGTCATAACGAGCAAATCCAACTACTAATGGAGTCCCATCTAAGCGAGAGATTAACATATCCGCAGGAATTTGAGATGGAAAGTTATTCAAAGCCTTATGTAACATGACATCTTTCCCCCCACGAATCGGTCCTTTAATAGAATAATCTTTGCTAAATTTTTCGTTAAACCATAAGAAAAAACTTTCTGTTAAATCATACCCTTTTTTTCCTTTTGTTTTGTATTCAAGAAGAAGTGCCATGAGAGTTTCATCAGGTATGGGACGACTGTGCAACTTTTGTTTAACTTCCTCTATCGGACGAAATTTATCACTAAAGTTTCTGATAGTATTAGGTATATCGCCTTTCTTTTTAGTCATTTCTACAGATGTATCTGGAGAGACGTATCTACGAAAAACTCTAAGTAATTGATTTCGTAAAGGATTACGTTCTTTAGAGATCATCTCCAGTAATTCTGTAGACGTTTGTGCTTTATCAACAAGTTCTATAAAGCATACTTGTACTTTTTCATAAAGTATTTTAGCCTCATCTAAGTAATCTGGATAGAACGGTGAATCAAATAAATATAGTAATCCACTTAGATGCTGTTGTTTTGTAACTGGCAAACGTAGTCAAAATTATTTCCTTATTCTCATAAACAGTACAGGTTATTACTATAAGCAATAGTGGTATTTTTGTCCAGGTATTTGTTAAAAAAGCAGTAGTTACTCACCTATAAGTATGCTATATCTGAAACTTCCAAATATCGCTCTCTCTTCTCCTCTTCCTTCGTGTTCTTCGCTTCTTCGTGGTTCGTTAAAAAAGGATGTTGGCGAAAATGAGCTATCCTCTGCGTTCTCTGCGTCTCTGCGGTTCGTTTAAAAAGAGATGTTGGGAAGTTGAAGGGGTGCGTTAGCGTTCGCGTAGCGTCTCGTAGAGATAGCTTACCGAAGGTATCACTTTTTGGGAAGTCGAGAGAGTGCGTTAGCGTTCGCGTAGCGTCTCGTAGAGATAGCTTACCGTATCGCTTTTGGGTGGTTTGAGGGGATGCGATAGCGAAGCACCAAGCAAAAGCATCGCTGTTTGAGGATGATGGGATTTAGGAGATAGTGCTATAATTTAAATAATCAAATTCCAGGATAAATTATATGCCAGTAGAAGCCATTTATGAACAAGGAACATTAAGACTATCACAACCGATAAAACTAGCAGAAGGAAGTAAAGTACAAGTAATTATCATTCCTCTAGAATCTAATTATCAACAGAAAAAAACATTAGAAATTTTGCAAGAGATTGCTGAACTTCCTTTAGAGGGGAAAACAGATCCTTTTGATGGCAAAGATCACGATCAAGTTTTATATTGTCAATAGTTTATGATTTTTGTAGATACGGGTGCTTGGTTTGCTAGTGTTGTTCCTTCAGATTCCAACCATAAAAACGCTATTTTATGGTTAACTAATAATACAGATTCTTTAGTAACAACTGATTATGTAATTGATGAAACATTAACTTTATTAAGAGCAAGAGGAGAAGCAAAAAGAGCAATTATTTTAGGTGAAGCTTTCTTCTCAGGTAAATTAGCAACTATATATTATTTAACAGAAGAAGATATTCGCCTAACTTGGCAGCTTTTTTGTGATTATTCTGACAAAGAATGGAGTTTCACGGATTGTAGTAGTAAAGTTATCATGGAAAAGTTAGATATTATCCAAGCATTTTCATTTGATTATCATTTTCGTCAATTTGGTATTTTTCAAGTCGTTCCGTAATGTATCGCTATTTGGGAGGTTGAGGGAGTGCGTTAGCGTTCGCGTAGCGTCTCGTAGAGATAGCTTACCGAAGGTATCGCTTTTGGTGAGGTTGAGAGGTGCGATCGCATAGGTTATTGTAGGCGATCGCTATAATATTTAAGCAATAGCAAATTCAGTATATTTCCTTTCATCAGGAGGATGAAAAGCTAAAACAATATCAAGATTAGAAATACCTAACTTCATTAACTCATTAGCTATTCCTTCCTCAGTCCAATCTTCTTCAATCCAAATTTTATCATTTTTAATTCTGACATTAACTTGAATATTATTAGTTCTTTTCTTACCATCCCAACCCAAAAAACACCAAATGTAGTGATAGTTATTATCATCAAAAACCAAACAACTTTCATCAGTTAAATTTGTTGCACCAGAAACCCAATTATGATATTCTGTGAGAACTTGTTTAATTGCTATTTGATATTTTTCTAGTTTATCCATTGTAATATTTCCTCCTTTTCTACATTCACGACAATGATCAAAATTTGATTTAATTGGACAATCTCTTTAATTGAATCTCTTGTAAAAAAGTTTTGATATGTACTTTCTTTAATAGCCAAATAAATTGTATAGTCTGGTTCTGTGAGAGTAATTAAATTACGATATAAAATATATTGCCCTAAAGCTATTTCAAAATCTCTCATGGGAGAAGGACTAAGAAAACTCTTAATTTCAACAATTATTTTCCGTCCACTTTGTTCTGCTGCAATCGGTTTTTCTGCGGATAGATCAGCGAACAATTCAGCATCTTTATACTTGATTTTATAAGGATCAGCCGTAATTGTCCAACCATCTTTAATTAAAGCGTTTTTAACAGCATCGTGGTAAATATCTTTTGCTGGCATTGTTTTTTTGATAATATTGAGTAAACACTCGTTAATCTTAATAGTACAATTATATCATATACTCAGGCGTTAGCGTTCGCATAGCGTCTCAAAGAGATAGCTTACCGAAGGTATCGCTGTTTTGGAAGTGGAGAGGGTGCGTTAGCGTTCGCGTAGCGTCTCGTAGAGATAGCTTACCGAAGGTATCGCTATTTGGGAAGTTGAGGGAGTGCGTTAGCAAAGCTTACCGAAGGTATCGCTTTTGGTGAGGTTGAAGGGGTGCGTTAGCGAAGCTTACCGAAGGTATCGCTTTACCAAAACAATAAAAACCTCAATCAGATATTGACAATTAATAAATCAGAAGATAATATAAAGGTAGGCATAGCCTGGGGGTAGTCGTATGACTGCCGCATCATAAACCGCTCGCGTAGCGGTTTTGTTGTTTTTGGGGGCTATCAAAGCAATAATACTTAATTCCCAAAGTAGTAACATAATTCTGCTGCTTTTAACATCACTTCTGTGGTAATAGGAAGATAAATAATTTCTGCTTTTATTTGATTCAGTTTTCTAATTCCTGATAACTTATTTGCCCTCAATAATTCCCGTCTAATTTCATAATCTATAATTTCTGGTAAAATTACCTCATAACCTCTTTCAAAAAGACTATAAAACCATTCTTGACATTGCACATCTAGAGGATTTGCTTTAGGATTAGTAATTAATCCCACAGGTGCAGAATCTAAAACAATAACCTTACTCATTTTATTTTAAATTGAAATACTATTCATAGATTCAATAATTTCTAAAGTTTCTTGTTGTTCTTGTTGATCATCTGATTCATTCCATGACTCGAATAATCTTTTAATATTAGTTTTTCTGTGTTCTTTTTTAATTGCATCACTTTTATTAATTTCATTAATAGCATTTTCCCAGTTCTTTAAAGATGTCTGTTTCATCGTCACACTTTGACGAAATAACCGGACAATTTGTAGTAATTCTGGTATTTATTCTTCTGGAGTATGTTCAATTTCTAGTAATAAATCATTGCGGGGTTTCGTTGATGATTTATCTGTAATGGATTGGTGATTGTTAATCATAAAATCCTAGATTTTATTATTTTGGTATATTATCAGTATATCAAGAACTTAGTAAAATTCATTTTAATTCTTAATAAAAATATGATTACTACGCAGTTATAATAGAATAAACTTTTTCTTGAGTTAACCAAGCTGCATAAAGTAAAGATTGACGAATATCTTCAGCTTCTAAATCAGGATATTCTTCTAAAATTTCCTCTATCGGTTTACCATTAGCTACCAGATTTACCACTAAAGAGACAGGTATTCGCATTCCTCGAATACAAGCTTGTCCTGCCATAATTTGTCTATCAAATGTAATTCTGTCTAAATTTAACATAAAAATATTTGTTCTTCACTATCTTTGATAGTAGCATAAATTTATCTATAAAAAAGAATGTTTGGGAACTTGAGGAGGTGCGATCAACAAAATTAATCTAAATCTTCCTCAGTCAAACCAGCATCTTTCAAAATACTTCTGAGTGTACCAGTAGGTAAATCACGATTACCATGAACAGGGATAGAAAGAATCACACTCATACCTTCCTTAACATAGATATGATGACTACCTGTAATCCTTTTCAAACTCCATCCATAGCGTTAAACAATCTTACACAGAGATTTACCAGAAACGGATTTCATAAAGATAACTCAATTAACTGTTTTTCTGGTTCAACTTCTTCTTGCTGACTAGCAACTTCTAACCAACCTTGAACAGCATCTTTTAACATTTCTAATAAATGTTCATAACTTTCACCCCAGGTATGACATCCTGGTAAAGCTGGTACAGAACCACACCATACACCATCCTCTTCCCAAATAATTGCTTTTATTTTCATGGACAATTTGTTGGAATAAATATAAATATCATATCAGAAATTATAAAAAATTTCTCAGTAAATCCAAGTAAATCCAACTTAGCGATCACGCAAGTGCTGACTGGTCGGTTCGCTGTTTTGGAGGTTGACGAAGTGCGATCGCATAGCTTACCGTAGGTATCGTTTAACAACAGAAATTATGATTAAACTGGAAAAAAATCAGCATCTAAAATTTCATCAGAGGAAAAAGGATTATCTTCAGGAAAAATAGATAAAGGAAGTCCAGTTTCAATCGCTGCTTCTTTACGAGCGTGGTGATAACAATTATCCAAAACTTCTAAATAATAGCCTTTTAAACTAGGACTATCTAAAAACGCATCTTGTAATCTTTGACGATGTTCATATATTGTATACAACCAACTATTTGACCTGTTTTGAGGTTGAAAATTGTATTTAAGCAAGTGCATAATTAAAACTCGTAAATTACTTTTTAAAGCATTTTTTTCACTTCTTCCCATACTTTCAACTTCTTCAATTAAATTTTCTAATTCTAATTCTGAAAACTGCTTATTCTTTAATAAATAAGCGGTTTTTTTAATCCATAAATTATAATCTTCTGCATAAAAATTATTAGTTAATATCATAGATGGATGTGTCATAGTTTTCTCCTTAATTTCTGTAGTTTTTTTCTATTACAAAACGAAGTGCGGAATGTGGGTTAGTAGTGAGGATTTGACTTTACGGTAAAATACTCAATCAAATTAAACAAATTAAACAGCTAAAAACTTTTGAATCACATCCTGACTCAGTTCTGTGGTGAAACCAGAGGCGACAATACCACCTTTTTGCATGGCGTAATAGTAATCAGCCTGACGGACAAAGTGTAAGTGTTGTTCTACTAATAACACAGAAATACCTTTAGTTTCTACGATGCGACGTACTGCGGCTTCAATTTCCAGGATGATTGAGGGTTGTATTCCTTCTGTGGGTTCATCTAAGACGAGTAACTGTGGTTCTCCCATTAAAGCACGGGCGATCGCTAACTGTTGTTGTTGTCCACCGCTCAAGTCACCACCCATCCGGGATAACATAGTTTTCAACACCGGAAATAAGCTAAAAACTTCTTCAGAAATTTCGGCTTTTCTTGATTGTTTCTGTCTAGCTTCTAACCCTAGAAGTAAATTTTCTCTGACTGTTAACCGGGGGATGATCTCTCGTCCTTGAGGAACATAACCAATTCCCAGTTTTGCCCTTTGGTCTGGAGATTTAGAGTTAATTAATTCTCCATTTAAGTTAATTGTACCACTGCGGGGTGAGAGTAACCCCATAATTGTTTTGAGTAGAGTGGTTTTACCTACACCATTACGTCCAATTAAACAGATCATTTGCCCTGGTGGTACGCTTAAATCTACGTTGCGTAAAATATGGCTTTCACCGTAGTAAACGTTAAGTTGAGAAATTTTTAGCATCAGTTTTTTGATTCTCAATAGCGGTTATGATTTATCTAAGCTCCAGACCATCGGGGTTAAAAAACAGCAGTTTTATTCTGGCTGTTCTCCTAGATATACTTCGATCACACGGGGGTCATTTTGGACTTGTTCAAAATTACCCTGACATAGTACGGAACCTTCATGTAATACTGTCACCGTCTTGGCAATTTGGCGGACAAATTCCATATCGTGTTCAATGACTAGAATTGAATGGCTTTGGGCGAGTGTTAATAGTAGTTGTCCGATATTATAGGTTTCTTCGTCCGTTAAACCTGCTACTGGTTCATCAACTAGTAATAAGTCGGGGGACTGTGCTACTAACATCCCAATTTCTAAACGTTGCTTTTCTCCGTGGGAAAGTAAACCGGCGGGAATGTCTGCTTTAGGGGTTAAACCAACTGTTTCTAATAAGCCTTTAATACTATTGTTTTCCGTAGCATGAGGGGGATTAAATAGGGTGGAAAATACATTTTTGTGGCGGTTAATAGTAATTTGTAGGTTTTCACGAGGGGTTAAGTTGAGGTAAATTCGCGGTGTTTGGAATTTTCGCCCAATTCCTAAGCGGGCGATTTCATGTTCAGGTAAAGAACGCAGATTTTTACCTTTGAATAAAACTCTCCCAACTGTTGGTTGTACTTTCCCGGTAATTACATCCAGAAAGGTGGTTTTTCCCGCACCGTTGGGACCAATTACTACCCGCAACTCTCCCGCATCCATACTAAAGTTGAGTTGATTGATAGCTTTAAAACCATCAAAACTGACGGTGACGTTTTCAGTTTCCAAGATTTTCGCGTTCATGTTGCACCTCTGGGTCTGCTTCTAAGTTGGGATATGTGGCGATTTTGCGAGGGCGATGGAAAAAAGAAATCTCTTGCTTTTTGAACCATCCCATGAGACCGTCAGGTAAGACTGTGACGACTATTAAAAATAGTGCGCCTTGAAAAAATAGCCAAATTTCGGCAAATTGTTCACTTAAAAAAGTGCGGGCATAATTGACTAATAAAGTACCGACTATCGCCCCGGTTAAGGTAGCGCGTCCCCCCACAGCCACCCAAATCACCATTTCAATAGAAAACCCAATATCCATGGTTCGGGGTGATACAGATCCACTTTGAAGTGTATAAAATGCTCCTGCTATCCCGGCGATCGCACCGGAGACTGCAAACACTAAAACTTTAAATTCTGTGGGGTTATAGCCAGAAAATCGCACCCGACTTTCATCATCTCGAATAGCGATTAATAATCGCCCAAAGCGTCCACTGGTCAACCAGCGACAAATCCCATAGGTGAGGGCGAGAACAATTACCGTCAGGGTATAGAAAATGAATTGGGTTTGGGAGTCACTGACATTTACCCCAAATAACGTTCTAAAACCTGTGAGTCCGTTAGTACCGTTAAACAGTTGTTGTTGACCATTAAAGAAGTTGAAAAATATAATTACTGCGGCTTGGGTCAATATGGAAAAATAAACCCCCTTGAGGCGATTACGAAATACTAAGTATCCTAATAATCCCGCTAGTAAGCCGGGAATGAACACCACCGCCACGGTAGCGACGGGAAAAGAATAGAAAGGATACCAAAACCAAGGAAGTTCTTTCACGCCATACAACCCCATAAAATCAGGTAATTCCCCGGAAGGAACTTGGAGTTTTAGGTACATGGCGATCGCATATCCCCCCAAACCAAAGAAAATCCCATGTCCCAAACTCAGCAACCCAGTATAACCCCAGATTAAATCCAGACCCAAAGCCACAATAGCCAGGGACAAAAACCGCCCCAGTAGATTCAACCGAAACCCCGACAGTATTGCTGGTATAATTAAAATCAGGATCAGTGCGATCGCTACCACCGCCCCAATCTCAATTAAAATTAACCTTCCTCCCTTCTGACTCATGCTCTGCGTCCTTTGTGGTTTAAACATCAACAGTACGACCTTTCTGGGGAAAAATTCCCCCAGGCTTCCACTGTAAAAACGCGATAATCAGTGCAAACACTAACACCTTAGCCATACTTGTGGTCGCAAAGAAATTCAACACATCAGCTAAAGGTTGAATAGGAGATAACACCACAGCTAGAGTCCCAGAACCAATTAAGAAATTAGCTGTACCAATTCCCAAAGCCGCCATAATAGTTCCTGCTAAATTCCCCACACCACCGACTACTACTACCATAAAGGTATCAATAATATAATTTTGTCCGGTGTTGGGTCCTACAGAACCGAGTAAACTAATAGCACAACCAGCTACACCAGCCAACCCCGAACCCAGAGCGAAGGTGATAGCATCCACCTTTTGAGTAGGGATACCCAAACAAGCACTCATACTGCGATTTTGGGTGACAGCACGAATCCTTAATCCCCAGTTAGAACGCTGTAAAAATAGATAAATTCCTCCTACACAAATTATTGTCAAAGCCATAATAAACAAGCGAGCATAAGGTAATTGGAGACCACCTAAAGACATTCCCCCTTGCAACCAACCAGGAGCCGTCACATCTACATTTTGAGCGCCAAACCAAGGTTGAGTAAACATCTGTTGCTCACTCAATAAATTTCCCATTGTTATTGTTATACCCAGAGATAGTAACAACAACAATCCAACAAACCATTTACTAACTTTCCCCCCATTACTCCGAGCATTTAAAATCTGTAAACCTCCAAAAAACAACAGACAAAATAGGAAGATGCCAATTACCAATAACCAATTCACACTGCGAACAAACTGTTGAAAAATTAAACTCACCCCCCAAGTAGCGAGGAGAGTTTCTAAAGGTCGTCCATACAGATAACGAATCACGCCCCGTTCTAACACTAACCCCACAAGAGCAGTGAATAGAAAAGCAATCATCAAAGCCAAAAATATATAAGAATCAAACCACACTCCGCCCAACTGTTTGCAGCCATTTTGTACCACAAAAGTCGTATAAGCTCCCAACATCATCAATTCTCCATGGGCCATATTAATCACGCCCATCAAACCAAATATAATGGCTAGTCCCAAAGCAGCAATTAATAATACTGCCCCAATACTAATACCATTAAATAAAGCTTCTAAGACACCTATTAACACTTATTTATCCTCAAGAAATATCAATAGTCAATGACTATTGACTATTGACTATTGACTATTAACTTAAATTTGCTTGTACTTACCACCTTTAGCCGGATCTGACCAATCACAGCCAAATCCTTGAGTTTCTTTGACAAATTGATTCCAAGGAATTGGCTCTACTGGTGCGGGGGTAGCATAGACAATATCGAATAAACCATCTTGTCTCACTTGACCAATGCGGACAATTTTTGACAAGTGATGATTGGCGTTCATCGTCACTTTACCTTCTGGTGCATCTAAAGTTTGACCATAGGCCGCAGTGCGAACCTTATTTAAGTCAGTTGTTCCAGCTTTTTCTACTGCTTGTTTCCATAAATAAACGGCGATGTATGCTGCTTCCATGGGGTCGTTAATTACCCGGTCTGCACCATACTCTTTTTTAAAAGCTGCTACAAACTTTTGATTTGCAGGTGTGTCTACTGTTTGAAAGTAATTCCAAGCTGCATAGTGACCTTGGAGATATTCAACACCAATGGCTTTAACTTCCTCTTCTGCAATACTTACAGACATAGAGGGATATTTATCTGCTGTTAATCCAGCCCCTTTTAATTGTTTGAAAAATGCCACATTGCTGTCACCATTGAGGGTGTTATAAATTACGCCACCATTGGGTAAAGCTTGCCTAATTTTAGAGATAATAGGTGTAACTTCTACGTTACCTAGTGGTAAATAATCTTCACCTACAGTTTTTCCACCTAAAGCTTCCAATTGAGCTTTAATAATGGTGTTGGCAGTCCGGGGAAATACGTAGTCAGAACCGACTAAAAAGAATTCTTTGCCTTTATTTTTTAACATCCAATCAACAGATGGTTCAATTTGTTGATTGGGAGCCGCACCAGTATAGAAAATGTTTTTAGAACATTCTTGACCTTCATACTGTACCGGGTACCAGAGCATATGGTCTTTACTCTCAAATACCGGCTTAACATTCTTGCGACTAGCAGAGGTCCAACAACCAAAAATGACAACAGTTTGATCTTGATCAATTAGTTTGGTAGCTTTTTCTCTAAAGGTATCCCAGTTAGAAGCGCCATCTTCAGTAATCGCTTCAATTTGTTTACCTAAGACACCCCCCGCAGCATTAATTTCTTTAATTGCTAATCTTTCAGCATCAACAACGCTTCTTTCACTGATGGCCATTGTCCCGCTCAGGGAGTGTAAAATACCTACTTTGATGGTACTACTGCTATCTGTAGCGGTATCACTACTGCCATTAGTAACAGTGGGTGAGTCATTCCCGCAAGCCTTGAGCAAAAGGCTAGTACCAAGAGTTGCGGAACTATAAAGTAAAAACTTCCTTCGGTTAAATTGTTTACTCATATTTTGGTTATTTTGTTACACTATCGGATTTGATGATAGTTCGATACTTTACCATGAAAAAGTTATCTAATATACAAAATTTTAATAAACAAGCGGTTTTTTCAATAGACTTCTCCGAAAAAGATGTAGGGACAATTCATGAATTGTCCCTACGAATGGGTTTCAGGTTATGCTTATATAATTTTCGGAGATGTCTAATACATAAATTATAATCTTCTGCATAAAGATTATTAGTTAATATCATAGGCTGATGTGTCATAGTCTTCTCCTTGGAAAAGATTTAAATTAAACCCCAAACCCCAAAACGACATCCAAAGCAGTATGAATTTCTGCCCAATACTCAGCTTCTAAAATACCCACCAACCCCAAAACTCGACGATAATCAACAGAACGAATTTGAGCAACATCAATAAAACGTTCCTGATCTAATCCATTAGTTACTGTTGCTTTGACATTGACAATATAGGGAGCTTGCTTACTTCCTGCTCGAAATGGCATCACAATTGTTAATAATCCATATTGATTCATAATATCATTTTGAACTATTAAACAAGCACGGATTTTTTGTGCTTCTGCTCCCACGGTTGGATCAAGATTTACCCAGCGAATTTCACCCCGTTTATAAGTTAAATTACCCTCTGGCATTAATACCATCTCCAGCTACATGATCCCAAGCAGAAATCTCATTTTGATAGTCTAAATCTTTTGCATCTTCTTGCAGTGCCGCAATTATTTCTGCTTCTAAAATTTTACGTCTTTGTTCTGCCAATATTGCATTAATATAAGCACTACGATTACCTTTTGCTTGTTGATCAATAAATTTCAATATATCTTCTTCTAAAGTAATTGTGACTTTCATCATTCTGTATGACTCATTCATCTTACCCATCAATCATACCACTTTTTTGACAATTTGCAAATACTCTGTATTCTCTGTGTCTCTGCGTGAAATAAAAAAAGATATTAGGGGAGGATGTGTGTTAGCGTATCCCTGACGGGACTCGAAGAGATAGCTTACCGTTCGCGTAGCGTGTCGAAGATAAAAAAGGATTTTGCGAAGTTTAAGAAGTGAATATAAGTGAATATAAATTATCCAGCAATAGGAATTTCCATGATAAAAAAAGCGATTAACTACAAAATATTTCCCAGTTAATCGCTTAATAAATATCATCAACCCCCAGGTAAAAGCTGATTACTGATTACTGATAGCTGAATGCTTACGTATTTTGTAGCTCAAACTACTTTACAGAAACAGCATCAACATCAACCGTATTATCTACAGTATTATCTGTAGATGTAGACTCATTGACTCTAGATTCTACATTACCTTTACGAGCTTTCCAACCGTCAATTACCAATCCAGAAACTTCTGAAACCAGCAATGTTAACAAAACCAGGTCATCAATTTGACCAACAACAGGGATAAAATCAGGAGCAATATCAATAGGACTAACAAGATAAGCTATTGTACCGATAATTACCCACCAACGATATTTAGGGTTACGCAGTACATTGCGATACCAAGTGTAAAGCGATTGAATAGAGAAGCTCATATTTTTAACCTCTAGTACCTGCAATTAACTTTTATTTTGGCAAATTATGTTCTAAACTCCCGGTAGGAATAACCGCCTTTTGGAGTATAGAAGATGGGTAATATTGATACTCCCCACGGCTAAAAGCCGGGGGCTTGCGTCTCGTTTCAGGGTCATGCTTTGTTAACTACTTAGGGGTTGCTGAGAAAGTCTTTCCGTGAGGGCATAGGAGTCAGGAGTCAGGAGTCAGGAGTCAGGAGTCAGGAGGAGATTTGAAAATTTCTTTGCCATCTCTTGAAATCCCAAAAAATGCACACTTTTTCCGGTATACCCTTCAAAACCCTTGCACTAATTTCTGTGTTTATCAGCCTCTAACCTTTGATATATCAAGGTTTTAGGTTTATTCAGCAAACCCTACTTACCTAGCGATAGAGTAGGTGAGTGTGGTAATGGTGCATTAATCTTTAAAATTAAAATGCCCTAGCATAGTTGCTCTAGTAATGGAGAGAGGAAACCTACAAAGTGGATATTTTAGATTTGTTTAACAAGGGCGGTCCAGCCATGTGGCCTTTGCTGGTGCTGTCAGTCCTATCTTTGAGTGTGATTTTTGAGCGTCTTTGGTTCTGGTTGCGGATCTTGACCCAGGAAAAAGAAATTGTAGAGCGCGTTTTAGATGCTGCTACCGATAATTGGGAAATAGCTACGGAAATCGCCCAAAAAGCCATTGATCAGCCCATAGGACGTTTTCTCTATGCACCCCTACGCTTACAAAAAAGTGATGCGGAAACCTTCCGACTAGCGTTAGAGTCCACAGCAGCAGAAGAAGTAGCAGGGATGCGGAGAGGAGAAAAACTTTTAGAATCTGTAATTGCCCTCTCCCCACTGTTAGGATTATTGGGTACGGTTTTAGGTTTGATTCAGTCCTTGCGAGCAATTAGAATAGGTGACTTGGGTACTGAATCTACAGCTGGCGTAACTACAGGGATTGGCGAATCTTTGATTAGTACGGCCGCTGGGTTAATAGTTGCGATCATCACTTTGGTATTTTATCGCCTGTTTCAAGGTTTTGTTGTTAACCAAGTTAAAGTTTTTAATAAAGCTGGCAATGATTTAGAGTTGCTTTACCGTCAGTCTCCACCAGATCCCAACAAAAGTACATTAGGAATAGTACGGGAACCCACACAGGAACGTTTTACTTCACCCCGTAAGCGACGCAAAAATAATTCTACTCCAACCCCAGAACCAGCTTCAGATACAACAGATAAAACAGACCAAAATCCCTTTCCTGACTCCCCACCAGAGCTAGAAAATGAAAGTTAACTTACATACTCCCATCGAAGAAGTTCAAATTCAAATCATTCCTTTAATTGATGTTGTTTTTTGTATCCTGACTTTCTTTTTGTTAGCAGCTTTGCAATTTACCAGACAACAGGCAATTAATGTGGATTTACCCAAAGCCAGCACAGGTACTACTTCCTCTGCTAGTTCACAGCTACGAAGTGACATTTTACCTGTAACTATTGATGCTGTTGGTCAAATTTACATTGAAAAAGAAGCTGTGAGACGGGAAGAGTTGCAAGCACGATTAAAGCAGTATATCCAAACAAATCCTAATGGTATTTTGGTGCTGAATGCCTCTCGTACAGCAACTTATAATGATGTGATTCAAACATTAGATTTGCTCCGACAAGTGGGAGGTAATCGTGTTTCTTTGGGAATTATTCCTGGAGCATCTCAACCACTGACTAATTCACCAAACTTTTCTACTACCCCGGTTGTACCAATACCTAATACTGTACCAATACCGGGAACTGACCCCCAAAATAATTTTAACCCTTCTCTACCCTCTGCACCCAATCCATTTCCAGCACCAGAGCAAGGGATTAATCCGGGAATTTCGCCCATAGTTCCCAACAACACCACACCCCAAGTACCTGTACCGCAAAATAGCGATTCTGCACCACAAAGGTGACACAATTTCCATCAAATTTTCTCAGTCTAAATTCCCTCAAACCCGGTTGCATAATATGGGCTAGGGGGAATTTTATTTTTAGCAATATCAAGAAATATTAGATAAACCTAAAGATATTTAAAATAAATCACTGTAGAGAAAAAACCTCTGCTAATTTATAAATAATTGGTTAAGCTACAAAGATTTTCCCATCAATAGACCAAGTAATTTATCGCGTAAATTCCGCTATCAGCACTCAGTGGGCGATTAGAAATCGCGGCTACATAGGCAAAACTCACCGTGGTGGATTTGGTTTGTGTAGTAGCGAATTATATTCGCCGATAGGGAAGCTTTTAAAACATTCTCTGACTTGATCGCCAATCACCATTTACGTTTCAAGGGTTGCGGCAATGAATATTACGACTCTGTTAATTGTTTGGATAGTCACGTCTATCAGTTTGTGGATTATTAGTAAGTTGCCTGTGGGTGTGGAAATTGATTCTCCACAGAAAGCGGTTTTTTCCGCAGCAGTTCTTGGTATTATTACCGCATTAGTTAGACCCATTTTAGGCGTTGTATTTACGATACCAAATTTAGCCACTTTTGACTTATTATCTGGTATCTTTACATTCATGATTGCTGTTGTTTGTTTTAGTATTGCCGCTTGGTTAGTAGAAGGTTTCCGTTTACGTTATGGGATTTGGAGTGCTGTTTTAGGAGCTTTTGCACTCACCATTATTAACAATATAATTTACAAATTACTGGGTGTGTAAATAGTTCATGATTCGTAATTCGTAATTCGTAATTCGTAATTCTTAATTGTCAGCATTCAGCTATTGGCTTTCAGTAGTCAGATTTTTAATGCTTACAGAAAAATCACTATTTGATAATTAACAAATTTATCAAATATTCTGATATTCTGACTCCTGACCCCTAAGTTCTGAATTCTTACTTGTAATGAGAATTGACAGCTTTGTACATTTTTCTCGTTGTCAATTAGGTTGCTTGGCATAAATAATCAATAATTTAATTTGATGCTCTGCAACTTTTAATTACGAATTACGAATCACGAATTACAGATTATTCGTTACTGGGAGGAGCTACCGGAGCAGTGGATTTTTGCTGACGTTGATCGCGTTTTTTCCGATCCGCAGCCAGCATATCTGCCATTACTATCAGTGCTTGTGCCATCTTATCGAGATTAGAACGATATAGCTCTAAATCCTTGGTAATTTTATCTTCAGATAGGTGTAAACCTTGAGCGATCGCTTTTAGCGCCTCATGACGTTGCTGGTCATCTTTGACAAATTCAGCATCTGCCAATTCCAATAATGAAAATAAACCAATGGCAAACAAGCGGCTGTATTTAAAATGAGGATTTTGAGCAATAGCTTGTAGTTGTGTTTGTAAATCAGCATCTTGATGGAATTGAGTGGTTTGGCTCAACCAAGCAATTAAATCCTTAACTGGCAAACTATGTGCTACAGCTTGCAATCTAGCTGCATCTTGTCGATACCGTTGGGGATCTTGCTCTACAGCCTGAATCATGGCTTTAAAAATAGATGCTAAGTCCTGTTCCGGTTGATAGCCTTGCATGAAGCGGTCAAAAGTGGTGACAACCCCCAAGGCATAAATTGGATTGTAGCTAAAATCAACATTTACTGACAGCAGATGCATTTCCACCATCAACTCTTCCACTACCCGACGGTAAATAGTGTTGATGGGACGGGTATGAAGATTATAGAAAGTTCGCTTTGTATCAGAGACGGTACGGACGTTATTCACAAAGAAAATGTTAAGGGCGACGTATTTTTATTTTCTCGTTTAAAGGCTACTTTGCCAAGTTATGCAAGATATGAGGTTAACAGCTAGTTTCGCAAAAATTCTCTTTTTCCCCTTCTGACTCCTGACTCCTGACTCCTATTCGTTCTTGACCAAGTTCGGGAATAATCTTTCCAAAGCTTCTGCTTCAGTTTCAAAAATTTCAAAGACTGTATCCATCATTGTCACCTCAAAGACAAGTTTGGCCTCTGGATGGATATTGCAGATCAGGAAACTACCCTTCGCTTTATCAGCATCACGCATTCCCGCCACTAAAGAAGTAAGACCAGAACTATCAATAAAATTTACCTGTCCCAGATTGACAACTACATGACGACTGAGTTTAGAAATACACTCTTGTAACTTCAGGCGAAATTGCCAAGCTGTGGTGATGTCTAGACGCTCTGTTGGTTTCAAGACAATTACAGTATTACCGTCTAGGTTTGTATAGGTTTTTTGGTCTATATTCACTGTTGTCTCCGTGATATTGTCCTGAAAATAAACTACTTTTTCACTTTTTTATATAGACTTCATAAATTGGTGATTGTTTAAATTTCACCATCAACCGTATATTTTCCAGAATCCTCAATCAGCTAATTAAATCAAATATTACAGGATTCTCTCTGTTTGATCTTGAACATGAGCCGGCTATAACTACAAACTGAGAATTTTGACTCAATGCCTATATTGTACTAGTTTAACTAACTGCAACAGTGGTAAGTATCTGGATTCACTAAATTTCCCATTAATCTATTGAGGCTGGGTTTGGGGAATTTTCGGTTTCTTGGTGAATGGAAAGCAGAGTTCTCTAGAGATAAAAGTGTATCTTTCTCAGACAAAAGCGACTATTTGCCCCAATATCCTTTACTAAGACCAGATCACAAATATCTTCTTTCATCCTATTTCCTCAAACCAGCCCAAACCCTTGATTGTTCATCGACCAGCCCCAGTCCTGTCTCCTGGATCTAGATAAATGTGTGGAATTTTACTGTGTTACCAACACTTGTTACTGCTGATTTAGTTTCCAGTTTATCCAATCTTGTGGTTTCAGAAAAGTTTCATAAAGTTCAGCTTCGGGAGAATTGGGTTCTGGTTGGTAGCCATATTCCCAACGAACTAGAGGTGGTAGAGACATGAGAATTGATTCTGTGCGTCCATTGGTTTGCAGACCAAAAATTGTGCCTCGGTCATAAACCAAGTTAAATTCTACATATCTTCCCCGACGGTATAGCTGGAAATTCCGTTGGCGATCGCCATATTCCATGCCATTTCTTTTCTTGACAATTGGCACGTAAGCTGGTATAAAAGCTCCACCACAATCTTGCACCAAAGAAAATAACTGTTCCCAAGTGCGTGGAGGTAATGCTCCCACCTGATTACTATAATTTGCGGCTTCTCCTTTGGGATCAGGTCCGCGATAAATAGCACCTTGACCATCTTGGTAATCTAAAAACAGACCGCCAACACCTCTAGTTTCCCCCCGATGTTTGAGATAGAAATATTCATCACACCAACGTTTAAACACAGGGTAATATTCTGGGTGATGTTGATCGCAAGCTTGTTTCAAAGTTTGATGGAAATGAGCCGCATCTTCAGCAAAGGGGTAATAAGGTGTTAAATCCGCACCACCACCAAACCACCAAACTGGACCTGCTTCAAAATAACGGTAATTTAAATGGACTGTAGGTACATAAGGATTACGAGGGTGTAACACCAAAGAAGTACCAGTAGCATAGAATCCGTGTCCTGTTGCTTCTGGGCGCTGGGCTAAAATTGACGGGGGGAGATGGGAACCCCAAACTTCAGAAAAATTTACACCAGCTTGTTCAAAAATAGCGCCATCACGCAAGACACGCGATCGCCCACCACCCCCTTCTGGACGCTCCCAACTGTCTTCCATAAACTTACCAACACCATCCAGTGCTTCTAACTCGTTGGTGATTTCGTCTTGCAACTGTTTCATAAACTGACTAACTCTGGACTGAGCGTCAGGTGCTGGGAGAAATTTGGATGATTCTGTTGTGAGAGTGGGGGTTTGCGAGTTGGTCAACATAGATTCCCGAACCTAAAATTACAATTTTTGTGCAAGCTACAAATTTCCATTTTAAAAATTTCTTGACAATTAGAGCCAAAAACCTGGCGCAATTTGCCAAAACTGCTTTTTCTGATGAGTGGTCAAAACCAATAGATTATCTTGACCATGCCAATTTTAGATTTTGGATTTTGGATTTTGGAGGATTTTTTACTTCCAGCCCCGCCCCTTGTGGGCAGAACAAATCTAACACCGATACAAAAAAGCTAACTAATGCTAACAAAAGTTGGCTTTTATCTAAAATACTCGCTTCGCTAACGCAAATCTAAAATCCAAAATTGATTGACTAAAGCTATTTTCCATCAAATGCGTATAGGCTTGTAGATTCATTAAGTTTCTTTGCAATAATTATGGAGATATTTCTGTTATTAACACCAGAACCTAGAGAATTAGTCCACAAAGCAGCCGATTTTCTGTATGGTATCTGTAGTGAGTAGATAGCTTGACTCAAATTTTCCCAGATGCCAGAGTCACCAGACAGATTGTAGCCAGGAGGATTAGGACAGTGCAAGGTTGGTTATCCAAATTCATCCACCGCAAACGTCGTCGATTTTGTGCTTCTCTGGTGCGGACTTATCGAGAGATCAGTTCTGCTTCTGTAGATGAACTTTGGTTAAAGGTGGCTGACTTAACAGATGTTTCCTGGCATCCACTACTCAAAAGCACTAACGTACCATTAGGATTAGTACCCAAACCCGGATTAATTTTCCTAGCGGTAACACGCTTTTGGCCAGTTCCCATTCAGATTTTTGTAGAACGGGTAAATCCTAAACAGATGTTAAGTATCCGCGTTTTGGCAATTCCTGGGATTGAGGAACGGATCACATACCAAGTAGAGTCAACGGTTTGTGGCAGTTATTTGTCTTATTCTGTAACACTACGTGGCTGGTTATCACCTCTAATTTGGTCTTTGTCCCGTCCCTATGTAGATCGAGTAGCACGGTCTTTAGTAGAATCTGTAGAAAAAGCAGCACTGCAAGCAGTTTCCGGCAAGAAAAAATCTCTCGATGACAGTTGTTTTGATTTTTAAGTGACTGGGGACTGGGGAAGAAGCAGGGGAGCAGGGAGCAGGGAGAAATTATTTATATTGTCAATCACTAATCACCAGTCACCAATCACTAATGCCCCAAGAAAGTTAAGATTCAAGTAGGAGAACATGAAAATTTTTTAAGCTTTATTAAGGCGGCAACGGTACAAACGCTATGTATGATGTCCTCAATTCCCAGTCAGTCCTAGAAGTGTTGCGACCAGTGGAAGATCCAGAACTTCGCAAAAGTCTGGTAGAACTGAATATGATTCGCAACGTCAAAATTGACGGTGGCAAGGTTAGCTTTACTTTGGTGTTGACTACTCCCGCCTGTCCTTTGCGAGAATTTATTGTCGAAGATTGTAAAAAAGCTGTGCAAAAACTGCCTGGTGTAACAGATATCAGCGTAGAAGTAACAGCAGAAACACCCCAACAAAAAAGCCTACCGGATCGCACTGGCGTGGCTGGGGTGAAAAATATTATTGCGGTTTCTAGCGGTAAAGGTGGTGTTGGTAAAAGCACAGTTGCCGTAAATGTGGCAGTTGCTTTGGCACAAACAGGGGCGAAAGTTGGTTTGCTAGATGCTGATATTTACGGACCCAATGATCCCACCATGTTGGGTTTGGCTGATGCAGAAATTACTGTGCGCTCCACAGAAACTGGGGAAATTCTCGAACCTGCATTTAATCATGGAGTCAAATTAGTATCAATGGGCTTTTTAATTGACCGCGATCAACCAGTTATTTGGCGTGGTCCAATGCTCAATGGCGTAATTCGTCAATTTTTGTATCAGGTGCAATGGGGAGAAATTGATTATTTAATTGTCGATATGCCTCCGGGAACTGGAGATGCTCAGTTAACTTTAACCCAAGCAGTACCAATGGCAGGAGCAGTAATTGTGACTACACCTCAAAATGTCGCATTACTGGATTCTCGCAAAGGTTTGCGGATGTTCCAGCAAATGAATGTACCAGTATTAGGGATTGTGGAGAATATGAGTTATTTTATTCCTCCCGATCAACCAGATAAACAATATGACATTTTTGGATCTGGTGGAGGTTCAAAAACTGCCGCAGAATTAGATGTACCACTTTTGGGCTGTGTTCCTTTGGAAATTTCTACCAGAGTTGGTGGAGATAGTGGTATACCCATAGTGGTTTCTGATCCAGATTCAGCTTCTGCTAAAGCTTTAAAAGCGATCGCTCTAGCTATCGCAGGTAAGGTATCAGTTGCTGCTCTGACATAAGCAAGAAGGCAGGAGGCAGGATAGAGTTTTTTTCTTCCCAGTCCCCAGTCCCCAGTCCCCAGTCCCCAGTCCCCATTTAACAAGTCGCTCTTCGCACAATGTTGTTAAAACGTTCGCTCCCTAAAGTCCGCTGGCAATATTGGATTAAGCCTTGGCAGCAGGTAGATTGGCTATTATTTTGCCTAGCTGTTGCTGTCAGTATGTTTGGTGGACTTATGATCCTCAGTACAGAACTGAATAAGCCAGTAACTGACTGGTGGTGGCACTGGCTGATGACTGGTATTGGATCAATCATTGCTCTGTTTTTGGCTCGTTGTCGCTACGAAAACTTAATGCAGTGGCATTGGCTCACTTATGCTCTGACTAACTTTAGTCTGATTTTGGTGATGGTGGTTGGTACAACTGCCAAAGGCGCACAGCGATGGATTAGTATTGGTGGCTTTCATGTGCAACCATCAGAATTTGCTAAAGTTGGTCTAATTATTAGCTTGGCTGCTTTGCTACATAAACGTAGAGATCCTACATTTGATAGTGTTTTGCGTTCCCTGGCGATCGCTGCTGTTCCTTGGGGATTAGTATTTGTACAGCCAGATTTGGATACATCACTGGTTTTTGGGTCAATAGTTTTAGGAATGCTCTATTGGGCAAATGCTAATCCTGGTTGGTTAATTTTGCTGGTTTCGCCTGTATTCTCAGCAATTTTATTCAGCATACCTTGGCCTTTGTCCAACTCAATAGTTCTCTTTGAAAATATTTCTCTTACTCCTTTGGGTTTAGCCTGGGCAGGAGCTATGGGAATTGTGGGTTGGCAAACTTTACCTTGGCGTAAATTTGGCCTTAGTGGTATTGGTACATTATGTCTCAATATGCTCGGTGGTGGACTAGGTGTTTTTGCCTGGAATCATCTATTAAAAGAGTATCAAAAAGATAGACTGACTGTATTTATTAATCCTGAACTTGACCCCCTTGGTGCTGGTTATCACCTAATTCAATCTCGAATAGCCATTGGTTCTGGGGAAATCTGGGGATGGGGTTTGTTCAAAGGCCCAATGACACAACTAAATTTTGTCCCTGAACAGCATACTGACTTTATTTTCTCTGCTGTGGGTGAAGAATTTGGTTTTGTGGGTTGTTTAATTTTACTTTTCGCTTTCTGCTTAATTTGTTACCGACTATTACACGTAGCTCAAACCGCCAAAGATAACTTTGGTTCTTTGTTAGCTATTGGTTTTTTGTTAATGATTGTGTTTCAGTTAATTATTAATGTAGGTATGACCATTGGTTTAGTTCCTGTTGCCGGTATTACCCTACCTTGGATGAGCTATGGACGTTCTGCCATTCTGGCAAACTTTATTGCCTTGGGAATTGTGGAATCTGTAGCTAATTTCCGACAACGGCAAAAATATTATTAAATGGGACTGGGGACTGGGGACTGGTGACTGGGGACTGGTGACTGGGGACTGGTGACTGGGTAATCAATTTGATTTTCCCAATCACCAATCACCAATTACCAATTACCAATCACCAATCACCAATCACCATCAACTAATATTAAGCTAGTAAAAGAGAACAAATTGAGGGTAAAAATATGATTCTGCCTGGAGCCACTGTTCGCGTCAAAAATCCCGCAGATACATACTATCGGTATGAAGGACTTGTGCAACGAGTAAGTGATGGTAAAGTAGCTGTACTGTTTGAAGGTGGTAACTGGGACAAAATTATTACCTTCCGCTTGCCAGAATTAGAACTCGTAGAAACTACTGCCAAGAAAAAAGGAAAATAATTCTTTCGTCATTAGTCATCATTAGTCAGTTGTCATTTGTCCACAGTTGATAAAGGACAGATGATAACTGATAACTGTTAACTGATAACTGATTGTCATGCGTCTACCCTTACCACAGTTTGCGACAGGCGATCGCCATCCTCACCACATTGCGGAGGTGATCGAAACCACAACTACCGAATTTTTGGCGCAATGTCTAGAACCAGAAGACTTGAGTTTTCCAGTTATGCCACCTTTTGGTAGTTGGGTTTGTGCTGTAGATGAAGAATCTGGGAATCAAATCTATGCTGTGGTATATCATGCCACAACTATGCCCATAGATTCTGTACACCGGGCTAGGGCGTTGGGTTTGTCTTTGCAAACTTTGCGAGAAGAACAACCCCAGATATTTGCTATGCTCAGAACAGAATTTCGGGCGGCAATTGTTGGATTTGAGCAGCAGTCACAAAATCTCAGTAACCAAGGAGTGTATCAGTATCTGCCACCACGTCCGCCCCAAATACATCAAGCAGTTTATCGGTGTCAACCAGAAGCGATCGTCAGGTTCACAGAAAAATTAGATTTTTTAAGGACGTTACTTTTGATTAATGGTGCGCCAGTAGAATCTTTAGCTGCATCTGCTATTCGTGAAGTTTACCAATTACGCAAAGCTGACAGAGAATGGCTAATTAAAGCTGGTCGCCATCTTAGTGTACTATTAAAAGACGATTATGATCGACTACGCTTTATTTTGAGCCAAATTCACCCATAGGGAATAGGGAATAGGTAGCGAGCAGGGAGCGACAAAACTTCAACATTTAACATTCAACATTCAGTATTCAGTGTATGACTCCTGAGTCCTGGAAATTTTTGAACTCCTAATAGCTGATAACTGACAACTGATAACTGATAAATGTTTTTTATGATGCCACTTGTGTCACAAGTTCTGACGTTAGATCCAACCTTTCAAGTTCTAAGACCAGAACCTATTGTTCCCTTGGCTATTTTACTGTTAGTTATTTTTGTTATACCTATCCTCTTTGAGCGACTAAGATTGCCAGCATTAGTAGGTTTGGTTGGCTCTGGAGTGGTACTAGGTCCATCAGGTTGGCGCTTATTTGAACCTGAATTGCCAATGATGAGCTTGCTATCAGACATTGGGTTAGTTTACTTGATGTTTATCACCGGATTGGAATTTAATATCCCACTTTTCCGTCAACAGCAAAGTCGTTCCTTCATATTTGGTGCTTTTAGTTTCCTTTTACCCCTGATGCTAGGAACATTAGGAGGACGATTTTTGGACTTTAGTTGGCATAGTTCTATACTAATAGGCTGCTTCCTGTCTTCTCACTCTCTTTTGGCATATCCAATTATCAATCGTTTGGGATTGACAAATAATCAGGCTGTGACTATGACAATGGGAGCCACAATTTTTAAAGATATCGGCACACTGCTAATCTTAACTGTTTCTATAGCCTGCTTTCATAGTGGGGCATTCAGCTTTTCTCAACTAATCACTATATTAGGCTGGGTAATAATATACTTGATGATAGTGTTAGTCGGTTTTGATTGGGCGAGCCAAGAATTTTTCCGCCGTTCTGGGGATGAGGAGGGTAACAAGTTTTTGTGTGTGTTGATGTCTGTATTTTTGGCAGTTGTCGTTGCACAACTGATGGGTTTAAACAAAATTGTGGGCTTTTTCCTGGCAGGTTTAGCCGTTAATGAAGCTATAGGCGAAGGACCAGTTAAAGAAAAATTAATATTTATCGGCAGTGTTTTATTTATTCCTATTTTCTTTATTGACTTAGGTTTAAGGATTGATTTACCTAGCTTCTTTGGTGGGTACAGCACAATCAAGTTATTACTATTAATTTTAGTGGGTTTGATTGTTGGCAAATTTATGGCATCTGTGTTGGCAAAGTTGGTTTACCGCTATAGTTGGCAGGAAACACTAACTATTTGGTCACTATCTCTTCCCTTGGCAGGTACAACATTAGCGGTGGCTGTAGGGGGATACAGGTCTGGTGTACTGTCAGGAGAGGTATTCAACACTGCCATTATCTTGGTGCTGATTACAGCGACTTTGGGACCTTGGCTGACAAGTCTCATGGCTGCTGGATGTGCTGTGAATTTGACCTGTGCATCAGTGACAGAAGCACCAATAATTACTTTGTCTCAGCAGCAATTACAATCATCTCAGGGTAATTTTACTATCATCGTACCTATCCAAAATCCCCAAACGCAAAAGTATTTGATGGAAATGGCGGCCTTATTAGCCTGTCAATCCCAGGGTAAAGTTTTACCATTAGCGATCGCTCATGCTACATCTCAAATGGATGCACCCCAGTTAGATACCGCTTGGCAGCACAGTGAAAAGTTATTGGCTAAAGCCATTGCACAAAGTCAGTTATTAGGCGCACCAGCAGAACCATTACTGAGAATTGATGATGCTTTCGCTCCTGGAATATGCAGGACTGCTCGTGAACAAAAAGCGAATTTGATTATTATAGGTTGGGGTAAACGTACTGGTTTGCGGGCGCGTTTATTAGGGAATGTCATTGATAATGTGCTTTGGGCTTCCCATTGTCCAGTGGCTGTGGCACGTCTGGTAGAATCACCAAAAAAAATTCAGCGTATTTTAGTGCCGATAGAAAATTTAACCACGCCAGCACTTACACCTGTACAATTTGCTCAAACCTTGGCAGATGCTAATCAAAGCCAGATTACTCTTCTCAATGTTTGCGATCGCCGCACCAGTGCTAGTCAAATTTCTGCCAGAAGAGAGCATTTATCCCAATGGGTATCTAATTTAGCTGTACTAAATCCACCAGAAATTCAAATTTTCACTCATGAAAATCCTGCTCAAGCTATTTTACAGGCTGCAAGATTGTATGATTTAGTTGTATTGCCTTTTATCCGTAATCGTACTATCCCTGGAGGGTTAGCTATGAGTGATGTTACCAGCGAATTAGCTAGGCAACTTACCTGCTCCATGATCATTCTGGGAGAACCACAACGCCATCATACACTTGCTTTTTCAAATATTAACCACAATAAAATAGCGGTTTTACAAAAATACTAACCACAATTCTGCTATATAAAACCTAGACAAAACTAGACTTTACTTTCTACTTCAACGGGAGCATGGGAGCAGTTATCCCTCAGTAGACTTTCACGCCTTAGCCAGACGCGATTGTGTTCCAATTAAGTTTCTGAAAAAGACTACCACCATCATTGCTTGGTTTTCGCGTCGGCAATAGTCTCAATTCAATACTTGATATCACCGTATTATATATCAAGTAGTTGATTTTTTCCTAAAAATATATTGATTTTTGTCAATACAAGTATAGTTTTGTCTATGAAATTGTCAACTTAGGACTTGCTCATTATTTAATTCATCATCACTGGCGACACTTCTTGTAAAAAAACTTGACATTTTTTAGATTATGTTGAAGATTTGATGAAAAATAACAGAAAATTCCACCGGGATTTAACTGAAGATAAAAGAAGATCAATAATAATTTTGTAAAGGCTCTGTAGGAAAATTACTTAATCTAGTGGGAGTTATCTTACTTAATTATGTATTAATATACTGAAGCCGGGTAATCTAAAAATAAGGATAATACCCCTGGAAATATCTAGAAAATAATTGGGAAACTATGAGAATTTTAGTGACTGGCGGTGCTGGGTTTATTGGTTCTCATCTGATAGACCGACTAATGGCTGATGGACATGAAGTTATATGTTTGGATAACTTCTATACGGGAAATAAACGCAATCTCCTCAAATGGTTCAATAACCCTTATTTTGAGATGATCCGTCATGATATTACTGAGCCAATTCGCTTAGAAGTGGATCAAGTCTATCATTTGGCTTGTCCTGCTTCTCCGGTGCATTACCAGTACAACCCCATTAAAACCGTCAAAACTAATGTGATGGGAACCCTGAATATGTTGGGGTTAGCTAAAAGGGTGAAAGCGAGATTTTTATTAGCTTCCACCAGTGAAGTTTACGGTGATCCAGAAATCCATCCCCAAACCGAAGATTATCGTGGTAGTGTTAATCCTATTGGTATCCGCTCATGCTATGACGAAGGTAAAAGAATTGCGGAAACTTTGACATTTGACTACTACCGAGAAAATAAAGTTGATATTCGTGTAGCCAGAATATTTAACACCTATGGACCACGGATGTTAGAAAACGATGGTCGGGTAGTCAGTAACTTGGTTGTGCAAGCATTAAAGGGAGTTCCTTTAACCGTGTATGGTGAAGGTAAACAAACTCGCAGCTTTTGCTATGTATCTGATCTAGTTGAAGGTCTAATGAGGCTGATGAATGGTGATTACATCGGACCTGTAAATCTGGGTAATCCTGATGAATACACTATTTTAGAACTGGCACAGACAGTACAAAATATGGTTAACCCAGATGCAGAAATTAAGTTTGAACCCCTACCTTCCGATGATCCTCGTCGTCGTCGTCCCGATATTACCAAGGCAAAAACTTTATTAAATTGGGAACCTACCATTCCTTTACAAGAAGGGTTAAAACTAACAGTAGAAGATTTCCGTCAACGTATCAAAACTAATAATTAGTCTATAGTCAGTTCTCATTAGTCATTTGTTAACCAACAACTCATGACTAATAACCAATGACTGATAATAAAAAAACGAGGAGTTTAAAAAATGCGTGTTTGTGTAATCGGGACTGGTTATGTGGGTTTAGTCACAGGAGTTTGTTTAGCTTATATTGGTCATGATGTCATCTGCATAGATAACAACGAAGAGAAACTAAAGTTAATGAAATCTGGGCAGTCGCCAATTTTCGAGCCTGGACTTTCGGAAATTATGCAAGCTGCTATTAATAGTGGAAATATTCAATTTTCGTCGGATATGGCTGGGGGAGTTGCCCACGGAGAAATTCTGTTTATTGCTGTGGGAACTCCGCCATTACCTAATGGTGAAAGTGATACCCGTTATGTGGAAGCTGTAGCGCGTGGGATTGGAGCTAATCTCAATGGCGGTTATAAGGTAATTGTGAATAAATCTACAGTACCCATCGGTTCTGGTGACTGGGTACGGATGATTGTTTTAGATGGTATTGTTGAACGTCAGAAGTCATTGGTGGCGGTAGGTGGTTCATCTGCTGAGGAAAAACCACCGGAAATTTCCGCTCACTTTGATGTTGTGAGTAATCCAGAGTTTTTGCGGGAAGGTTCAGCAGTTTACGACACCTTTAACCCGGATCGGATTGTTTTAGGGGGGAACAGTCAACAGGCGATCGCCATGATGAAGGAACTTTATGCTCCCATTGTAGAACGCAAGTTTGCTGTTGATCAGTCTTTACCGCCTGTACCAGTGCTGGTGACCGACTTGAGTTCAGCAGAGATGATCAAATATGCTGCCAATGCCTTTTTGGCAACTAAGATTAGTTTTATTAATGAAGTGGCAAATATTTGCGATCGCGTTGGTGCTGATGTTACCCAAGTAGCAAAAGGTATTGGTTTAGATTCCCGAATTGGTAACAAGTTCTTGCAAGCGGGCATAGGTTGGGGTGGTTCTTGCTTCCCCAAAGATGTATCAGCACTAATTCACACTGCTGATGATTATGGATATGAAGCCCAGTTACTCAAAGCTGCTGTGAGTGTGAATGAACGTCAGCGTTTGATTGCTTTGGAAAAATTACAACAAGCTTTAAAAATCCTCAAAGGTAAAACTGTGGGACTACTCGGTTTAACCTTCAAACCCGATACAGACGATTTACGGGATGCTCCTGCACTCAACTTGATTGAGCAACTCAATCGATTGGGAGCTAAAGTCAAAGCTTATGACCCGATTATTTCCCAAACAGGTATGCGTCATGGTCTTTCAGGAGTATTGGTAGAGACTGACGCAGAAAGATTAGCTGATGGCTGTGATGCTTTGGTACTCGTTACCGAATGGCAACAGTTCAGCACTTTGGACTATGCAAAAATGGCAAAATTAATGAACCACGCCGTTATGATTGATGGTCGTAACTTCTTGGACCCGGAAACGATGGTAAGAGCGGGTTTTCAATATGTAGGTGTTGGTAGATAAACGGTGATTGGTGATTGGTGATTGGTGATTGGGGAGATGGGGAGATGACTGTCACCTAGCTTTCACAGATAACTTTTTCAGCAAACCCTAAATAAACCACATTTTGATTTAGGTTTCGCGTCAACAATGTAGGGGCGTTCGCAAAGCGTGCTGGAAGCATCAGCATTCGGATGATAGTCTTAGGTAAAAACCGATAATTAATTGTCCGAATGCTTCGCCCTTACTGTGGTCTAAAGACATGAAAACTGCTGTAATAACCCAATCAACTATCACCTCTCCCCCAATCCCCATTAACCACTTTTAGGAATTCGTTCTATTTCTGCATATCCACTAAAAATCAATCTTTGACCTTCGGTTTCTAAACGATTAAGTCGCATTTTTACACCATCCAGGTCAAAACGGTCTAAATCGACCATATTATCTAAAATTTCCACCAGTGCCATGCTTAAAGTTTGGGAGGTTTCCCGTTGTGCTTCTGGTACTTGTTCTAGTTCAATTTTTGGATCTTTAAAAGAAACTCGTCGCCGTCTTTCAATAGCTATACCTAATGTCATACTTAGGGGTATGACTTCACCGTTATTTAAGTCAGCTTTAGCTAGAAGATGTAAGCGATTTCCCGGTAATAACTGTATTTGAACGTCGGTAAAGGAAACTGGTTCACCACCTGAAATTGCTGTTAAAGCTGATTCAGAAAGGTTGAGAAGTCGCTTTTTCACCAATTCTGCTTGGAAAGCTTGATTAATACCTGCTTCTGATAATATTACTTGGGCTACTGCTTGGGTGGGTTGTTTAAGGTTGAGTTTGCCGCTCAAAACCGAACTAAAGTCAATGGCAACCGCATCGGTTTCAAAAGACATTTCTTCAACAGCGAAGTCTCTCCGAATTACTAGGCCACGACCGCTCATTTTAAAGCTATCAATGCTGCCTTGCAACAGTTTGCTGGAGGGATAGCAGCGCACAAAGACTTCTACTGACTCGCTCTGGGTAAACAGGTGGCGAATCGTTTGGCTGGCGACTGTGTTGAGCATTCGCTCTCCCCAATCTGTGCCTTTGGGATCTGTTAAACCAGTAAGTCCGCCTAACATTAGGTTTTGGGTCTCTAGAAGTTCTTTGTACTTTTGTAACAAATTGTGAACAATTCTGCAAGCGATCCCCAGATTTTTTGTTCTAATAGGTTTGAGCAGGATAACTGATGCTTTGCTTTACCGGGAATTTGAGATTTGAGATTTGAGATTTTAGATGAAAAAATTTGGTATGGGAAAAATCGTAACCCCCAAATCCAAAATTTTTGAGCTTCTACACTTGAGAGGGCTATTTTGCTGTAAGGGCGAAGCATTCGGGCGATAAATTATCAATTTTTATCACAGGTTATTTTCCGAATGCTTCGCCCCTACTTCGCACGTACAGGAGTCAGGAATCAGGAGTCAGGAGGAGAATTAAAGACATTTTTTCATTTCTGTCCGCCCAGAAAAGTGCAAGGTTTTTCAGACTCAAGACGCTATAACGAAAGCACCTACCGTCTTTTTTATGAGCCTCAAACTCTTTATTCATCAAGGTTTTGAGTTTATTCAGCAACCCCTAAAAAGTTTTGAATGGTGATATTAGACACTTGTATTTGCCCCTATTATGTTATTGCGATTATAAACGGAGGTATATTGTATTTGTGTAATGACAAGACTTGGCGGGCAATTTATAAAAAAGTTACAAATAAGATTAACTGGCCTATGGCTAACGCCACGCTGCGCTATCGGGCGAGGCAGAAGGCAGAGGGCAGGAGGCGGAAGGAAAAAATTTGAATTAAGAATAAAGCCTTTTTGACTCGCCCATTTGGGTTTAAGTCCCCCGCCATAATCTGGTGATTTGGTGAGCCAGCACTGCCAGAAGGTTTCCTTCTGTAGGTGACTGGCGAACCCGCAAGGGCGGTCTACGATTAGAGGTGGGTTTAAATCCCCCACTAAGAAAGCCTCCTGCCTCCTTTAAGATTTTCTAGCTTCTATACCAGTATTATAGTAGTAGTCACTGTAATAATTATGAAGCTGATGATTTTCACCGTTAGCAACCACACCTAAGACATTGATAGGAAAGAGTTTCAGACTGTCCTGAAGTTGCATCACTGCTGATTTGTCGGTTTTGTCCATTCTCACCACCAGCAGCGTACCATCCGTTTGTGGAGCTATCAGTCTGGCATCAACTATTTTCAGCATGGGAGGAGCATCATAAATCACTAAATCAAAATTTTCGTGCAAATATTCCATCACTTGCTTCATTTTATCTGATGAAAGCAATCTTACAGGATCTGGTGGTTTATCGCCAGCGGTAATCACTGATAATAAACTCATATCAGGTAACTGTTGCATCACCTGCTCAACTGGGATATTTGATGTGAGGACATTGGTTAAACCAAATAAATTTTTTAATCCCGATATGCTGTGAATCTTAGGGCGGCGCAAATCACCATCCACCAGCAATACTCTTTTGCCCAAGGCTGCTGCTGTTTGAGCTAGATGGAATGCAACCGTAGTCTTTCCATCTCCAGGCATCGTGGAAGAAATAGTTAAAGATCTAATCGGTTGATCAGAATTGAGCAACTGAATATTAGAGTAAAGAACCTGTAAAGATTCCCAAAATAAACCTTGTCCATAATAGCCATAATAACTTTTCTTGCTTCTCTGGTAGAAAAGTTTAGACAACCAAGAATCAACTTGAGGAAATTTTCCTGATTCAGATTTGGAAGTGGAGCGATTATTGTAAGCAGATTGGTAATCTTTGATGCTTTTGTCTATGGGAAGAGTTCCCAATAAAGGTAGTTTGATTTTCTCCTTCAGGCTGTCGACATCATGAAAGGTATTGTCGAGTTTTTCCAGCAGGAAGGCAATACCCACACCTGCTGCTAAACTGCCAAATAATCCCAGAAGCAAATTTCGAGGGATATTTGGTAAAACAGGATCTTCCTTTTGAGTTGCTGCTTGTGTTAATTCCCAAGGTAGTTCTGTTTGTGCTACTTGAATTACAAGGTTTTCACGGGCTTCTAAAAACCGATTCAGGCTATCATTGGCTATTTGCAAGTTCCGCTGAATTTCGGTGTATTGTCTGGCTAAGGTGGGTAGTTGCTTAAATCTTTCCTTGGTTTGCTGCTCTACTCTGGCTAATTCCTGGCTTTGTACCTCTAGGTTCTGAAGCACACTGGTTGCTTCAGCTAATTTTAATCCTACATACCGCCTTTGTTCATCTTCTATCAGAGGCAAAAGATTTTGCCTTTTCTCTTCTAATACTTTTATAGACGGGCTATCTGGTTGAAACCGTACTAATTCTCCAGATAACTGGGCTTCTAATTGACGTAATTGAGTGATTAATTGACTATATATAGGGGCTGTATTTAATGTTGCTTGTTGTCCTTCTGGGGTTGATAAGCTAACATAAGTAGCTCTGGCTGCGGCTAAGTTTTGCTCAATTTTTAGTCTTTCTTCTGCTAATTTTTGCAGTTGTTCTGCCACATGATCGGACTGATGTTCTGGATCAATAAAATCATACCTTTGTCTGAATATTTGTAGTTGTTTCTGCAATTGACCTACCCTATTTCTGATGGCAGGTAGTTGTTTATCTACAAATTGCACTCCCTGAGTTAGTTTGGTTTTGCGTTTTTCTAAGCTGTATTTCAAATAGAAATCGGATAGTGTCTTTAATACTAAGTCAATTTTTTGAGGTTCTTGATGTCGATAGCTTATTTTTATAATTTTGGTTTTACCTAGACGACTAATCTTTAAATTTTCCATTAGTAAATCATAGGTGAGATCAGGATAGGAAGATTGTATCTTTGGCAGAACTTCTTTCATCAGTTCCTGGCTTATAAGCACCTCAATTTGGCTTTCGTAATCTAGGGTAGAGTTATTAATCAGACTAGACTCGGGCAGAGGTACTTGTCCTAATAAATTACTATCACTATTCACAGGCTCAACTAAAAGCTGAAAATTACCTTCATAAATATTTTCTGCTTTAAGTGTGAGGTAAATAACAGTAGACATCACTACAGAGACAACGCTGATGATAACCAATGCTCGTCTCTGGATAACAGAAAAAAAGTCTTTTAAGTCTATATCATCTTCCTCGGTTTCAAATGAGGGAAAATTCTGAGGAGGCAAGGTTTGAGGTGCAATAATGACTCTGCCATTTTCACTCAAGGTTGAGTTTATGCTAGAATTATGATTGTTCATGGATTGTTAGATCAAATGATTTTTTGGGTTAAGTATTTTTTTTTATTTTTGTAGCATTCTAAGCTTTTATTCAGCTAAATTTTATGGCTCTCCTAGACTAGATATGACCATTTAACACTTAATACTTGGTTAAATTCATTCTGTGTTTCATTATACAGCATTTTTCGTTATGATAAGGTAAAGATATTAATGATAAAACCCTTGTAGCACAGGCATACTTCGATTTACTTCGACACCGCCCTTCGACACCGCCCTTCGACACCGCCCTTCGACACCGCCCTTCGACACCGCCCTTCGACACCGCCCTTCGACACCGCCCTTCGACACCGCCCTTCGACACCGCCCTTCGAC